>JBFJYX010000351.1:0-3268 GCA_041622415.1 Pontiella sp. | reverse complement strand
GCCGTAAAAACAACGGCTGAAGCCGTGATGATCTTCCTTTTTTTCATCGTTCAGAAATTCCTTTAACCCACACCTGTCGGGTGCGCGGTCCGTCAAATTCACAAAAATAGAGGCTCTGCCAGGTGCCCAGCTGCAGTTTCCCGCCCGATACGATCACCTGGGCCGAGGTTCCCATCATACCGGCCTTCACGTGAGCCGCTGTATTGCCCTCGAAATGGGCATATCCGCCTTCCCACGGCACCGCACGGTCGAGCACAAGCTCCATGTCGGCGGTCACATCCGGGTCGGCGTTCTCGTTAATCGTGATGCCGGCCGTGGTATGGGGAATGAACACCGTCACCACCCCTTCTTCAAGGCTCATTTCCCGCACCAAATCGGCCACCTGCCGGTCGATTTTGATAAAATCCGTTCTGGATCGGGTCTGGAGCGTGAAGGAGTTCATGGCGAAGAACCATATCCTAACGCGTGGGATTTTGAAGCTGAAAGTGTCCAACCCTTGGAAAAAAGTCGGCGGAGGCTTTCCTTTGGCTGTTCCTGCATCTTAAAATGGGGGCCTCATACAGGGGAAGAAACACTTTGGACATACTGAATGAACATCTATTGGCGCTGCTGGGCATGGCACTGCTGCTGTTGGGCTCGGCCTTTTTTTCGGGCACCGAGACCGCCCTTTTTTCGCTCAGCCGCGACCAGATCAAAGACCTGCGCGAGCACGGGCATCATGTGGACCGGCTGCTGAAGCTGCTGCACGAAAATCCGTCCGGCCTGCTGGTGGCCATCCTGTTCGGCAATCTGGTGGTGAATATTCTCTTTTTCTGCACGAGCGCGGTGCTGGCGCTGGATGTCGGGCGGACCTACGGCGACTGGTGGCAGGCGGCGGCCGGGTTTGCCGTGCTGGTGACCGTGATCCTGGCCGGCGAAATCCTGCCCAAGGCGATCGGCATCTCGTTTCCCGGCAAAGTTGTGAAACTGAATTCGCCGCTGCTGCGGGGCTGGTTTCATTTCCCTCGGCCCGGTGCGGGTGGTGCTGGAGGCGATTACCCGGAAAATGGAGCCGTCCGAGGACCATGACAACCGCATCGATTCCAACGAGCTCAGAATGCTGATCGATGCGACGCACCACGATCCCACCTTCGGTCTGCAGGAAAAGGCGATCGTCGAGGATATCGTCAACCTGCCGGAAATCCGCCTGCGCGAAATTATGGTGCCGCGCGTCCGGCAGCTGTTCCGCCGGGCCGATGCGCCGGCCGGCGAAGCGCTGGCCGAGGCCGCGGAGCAGGAGCTGGAACTGATCCCCATCTACGAAGAGGAGGAGGATAATATCGTCGGCGTGGTGGAGGTGCGCGACCTTTTCGTTAATTCCGATCCGGACAAGCCGCTGATCTTTTTTTCCCGCCCGGTGAAATTTGTGCCCGAAACCAAACGGGCGGATACCATGCTGCGCGAATTCCTGGACGAGGGCCTGCGGATGGTCTGCGTGGTGGATGAATACGGCGGGCTTGCGGGAACCGTGGTGATGGAGGACCTGCTTGAAGAGGTCGTCGGCGAATTTGATGCGACGGAGGTGCCGCCGGTGGAACAGCTGAGCGAAATGACGTATCGGCTGCAGGGCAACCTGGGCATCCGCGAATGGCGCGAGCTGTTTGTCGGCTTTCTGCCGGACGAAGTCATGCGCGACCTGGCGCTGGACACCCTCAGCGGGTTTGTGGTTTCGCTGCTGAAACGGCTGCCTGCTGTGAATGATGTGGTGGAGGTGGGGAACCTGCGCTTTACCGTGGAAAAGGTGCGGTCCAACCGGATTGAGACCATTCTGCTGGAACTGATCCCGGATGAAGACGGAGGTGAGGGATGAGTTTCGGCGTCATCATCATGATTCTGCTGGGGTTTGCCTTCTCGGCGCTGTTTTCCGGCGTGGAGACGGGCAGCTATATGATTAACCGGATCCGCCTGAAACAGCGGGTGCGGGAAAGGAGAACCTCCGCCCTGATTCTGGAGCAGCTGCTCGAACATCCGCATTCGTTTGTATTCACGGTGCTGATCGGCAACAACCTGGCGGTGTATATTCTCTCGGCGCTGGTCACCGACCTCTTTCTTGATTCGGGCATGGCGGCCGGCCATTTCCTGCTGGGCTTTATTCCGTGGAACGCCGAAACCGCCGCAACGCTTACGCTGATGTTTCCGCTGTTCCTGTTTGCCGAGGTCGGGCCGAAAAACCTGTTCCGTAAACAGGCCGACCTGCTGATGTACCGTTTTGCCGGTCTGATGCGCCTGCTCGTCTGGGTGCTTTTCCCTTTCACCTGGCCGCTCAAGCAGATTTTCAGCCTGCTGACCCACGGGTCGAACGATCCGGGCCGCGAGCTGCACCGGCTCTCGCCGGATGCGCTCAAGGAATATTTCTCGAACAGTGCGAAAGAGGGGGTCATTTCCTCCGACCAGGGCCGCATGGTGGACAATGTGACCGAGATGCACAGTATTTCGATACGCATGCTGATGACGCCGCTGAAAAAAGTGCCGGCGCTGAACGACCATGCAACCGTCGGCGATTTCAAGCGGCTGATTGACCGGCGCGAAACCACGGACTGTATTCTGATGCACCGTCATATGGCGGTGGGCATGATTTCGATGTTTTCGCTGATCAACCGGAACCTGAACGACGATGAGCCGATTAAGCCCTATGCCGACGACCTGCTCAGAATTGAAGAGAGCCGGAACCTGAAATCGGCCTTTTACCGCTTGCGGCGGAATCCGCGGCACTGCGCGGTGATCACCGATGCGCGCGGCCACGCCGTCGGGTTTATCCGCCTCGAAGACATTGCGCGGTATATCGCGAAGAAATAGCGGCGGGATCAGGCTTCGAGTTTTTCGATGGGCAGCCAGTCGAGCACCCGCTGGATGCGGGCGTCCCAGTAGCTCCAGTCGTGCGCGCCGGCCGACTCCTCGTAGGTCAGGCGGAGGCCTTTTTCCGTGGCGATGTTGCGGAACTTGACGGAATCCGGATAGAGCCAGTCGTCGGTGCCGCAGCAGACAAAGAACTCGGTTTCGGGAAGGGTTTCCATGCGCTGGATCTGGTGCAGCAGGTCATTGCCCGAGCCCGGCACACGGCCGACCGCATCGAAGACCGCGCGGAAGGTCCGCAGTTTGGCATCGTTCCAGTCGTCGTGAATGTGCGCAGCGATATCGAGGGCACCCGAAAGCGAGGCGGCATGAGAAAAGAGGTCGGGGCGGCCGAGGGCCAGTTTCATCGCGCCGTATCCGCCCATGGAACTGCCGG
>JBFJYX010000350.1:0-3280 GCA_041622415.1 Pontiella sp. | reverse complement strand
CGAATGGAGTCGAACCATCACGCCATTGCTGGCACAAGAACCTGAATCTTGCGTGTCTACCAATTTCACCACGGGTGCGATGAAGGGCGAATTTATACGCATCGTTTTGATGCGAGTCAACGCCGGAAATTGAAAAATTTTCACCTCGCGTTTCGAGGCGGAAAATCAGGCGTCCGTTACGGGATATCAGAAGCCCCGAAACGAACGAAAACCTACTCCTTTTCCTCCCCCATATCACAGATATTACAGGTGGAGCAGTTCATGGAAGCGGGCTTGAATCCTTTACCCTCGCGACGGGCCTTGCGGATATTCATCAGGTTCATGCCGGCGAGGAAAAGCCCGAGAATAATGAAGGCGCCGGGCGGTGACGTCCAGAGCATGAAATTGGTGGTCCAGCCCGGGATCAGCTTAATCTGGAACAGGGAACCGCCGTCGAGGAACTCGCGCACGCCGCCGAGCGCGGTCAGCGCCAGCGTAAAACCGAGCCCCATGCCGAGCCCGTCGAGCACCGATTTCGCAATGCCGTTTTTCGAAGCAAATGCTTCAGCACGGCCGAGCACCACGCAGTTCACCACAATCAGCGGAATAAAGAGACCCAGCGCATCGTAAAGGTCTTTCGGGGCATAGGCCTGCATCACGAGATCGATCATCGTGACAAACGTGGCGATGATGACGATATAGACCGGAATGCGGATCTTTTTAGGGACAATGTTCCGGATCACCGAAACCACGACGTTACTGCCGAGCAGCACAAACAACGTGGCGACGCCCATGCCCAGACCGTTGGTTGCACTGGAGGTCACCCCCAGCGTCGGGCACATGCCGAGCAGCAGTACCAGCACCGGGTTTTCTTTCCAAAGCCCTTTGGTGAATTCCTTCATCATTATTCTGCTCCTTGCGAAAGGGTTTCAAGATGATCAACCGCCGTGCGGCTTACGGCATAAACGGCCTCGCAGACCGCGCGGCTCGTGATGGTGGCACCGGTTTTCCCGTTGATCGCCTCGCCCTCTTTGACGATACCCCACACCGCTTCGCCGGGCGCTTTGCCGGCATACCAGTCGAGGAACGGATTCGGCACGAGCCCTTTGATTTCCTCGGCCCCCTGAATCAGGTCGATAATGGTCTTCTGCACTTTACGGTCCGTCACCGCAGTGCCGAGGCCGGGCGTTTCCGTCTGCGCGGTCACAACAACCGCACTGTTGATTTTATCGCCGTGCACAATTTTTGCCACGCTGCCGTCCGGCGCGAGCCCGACCATCAGCGAGACCGTTCCGGAAAAGCCGTCATCGGTATTATCCACTTTGCCGGCATAACCGACGATAGCGCCGTCCTTGCGGGCGGTATAAAAAGTCACCGGCCAGCCGCGGGCCGAAACAAAGGTGCTGGTCTCCGCCGACGGATCGTTGTCGTATTCCGGCAGCACCTGGTTCATGGCCAGGTTGACCGCCGCTTTTTTATTCGCCTCAATCTGCGGCGCGGTCATCGCCTGCACGCCCGACAGCAGCCCCGCGGCAATCGCCGCAATAACCCCGAGAAAAGTTCCAAGCATTGGAATATTGATTTTCCGGCTCATGATTACGCCTCCCCTTTCGCCGCGGCCACATAGCCGAACGGTTTACGGATCGTGCCGCGGTCAATCAGCGGCGTGAGCGCGTTCATAAACAGAATCGCGAAACTGACCCCTTCGGGATAACTGCCGAACAGACGGATCAGGCTGGTGATCAGCCCGCAGCCCAGCCCGAAGAACCAGGCCCCCTTGTGCGTCATGGGCGATGTCACCATATCGGTCGCCATAAAGAAGGCCCCCAGCAGCAGGCCGCCGCTCAGCACATGCACAAACGGCGAATGATAGAGTTCCGGATTCACCAGATGCATCGCACCGGTGATGATGAAAACGGTTCCGATAAAGGCGAGCGGTACTTCCCACTTGATCAGCTTTTTCCAGATCAGGATCGCACCGCCGATCAGCAGCGCCAGCGCCGACGTCTCGCCCAGGCAGCCCCCGACGTTGCCGAGTATCATATCCTGCAGCACGGTTTCGCCGGGCGCCAGGCCCAGCGGCGTGGCCGCGGTGACGCCGTCGATCAGCAGTGTACCGAGCTCTGGTTTATCCCAGGTGGTCATAATGCCCGGAAAGCCGATCAGCAGGCCGACGCGGGCCACCAGCACCGGATTAAACGGATTGTAGCCGAGACCGCCATACAGTTGCTTGCCGAGAATCATCGCCAGGAAACCGCCGATGACGCAGATCCACCACGGAGCCCCGGCATTAAAATTCATCCCCAGCAGAATGCCGGACAGAATGGCCGAGCCGTCCTTCCAGGTGGGAGCGCGCTTCATCATTTTGTTCCAGGCCTCTTCGGCCAGCACGCAGGAAACCGTACTGATCACCAGCACCTTCAGCGCCGCGAGCCCGAAAAACAACAGGGCTGCAATACACGCCGGCGCCATGGCCAGAACCACCGTAAACATGATCCGGTCAATGGTCGGCTTATCGCGCATGTGCGGCGAGTTACTGACCACCAGTTTGGCCGGATCGGGCAATTGAATCGTTGGAGTTTCTTCAGACATATCGCTATCCCTTTTTCCTCAGGCCGGCCCGGATCTCGACCTTGGCGCGTTTAAACTGCTGGTTGAGCGGACGGTGCGACGGACACGAATAGCTGCACGACCCGCACTCAATGCAGGCCATCACGTTCAGCTTTTCCGCCCAGTCAAACCGGTGGTTTTCCACCGCCTGGCTGATCGTGGCCGGCAGAATCTGCATCGGGCAGCAGTCCACACAGCGGCCGCAGCGGATGCACGGCTCGGAGGTGTACTGCGAAACCTCGTCCTGCGCAATCAGCAGGATACCGGAGGTGTTTTTCATGGTGGTGACGTCGAGCGAGCTCTGCGCAATACCCATCATCGGCCCGCCCAGCAGAAGCTTGGCCGGCTGTTCCGTAATACCGCCGGCGAGCTCCAGCGCTTTCGAGATCGGCGTGCCGATCCGGAATTTCCAGTTGCCGGGATCCACCAGCGGCTTGCCGGTCACGGTGGTAATACGCTCGATGGAAGGCAGCCCCTTCACGACGGCATCATAAACCGCCGCGGCCGACGCCACATTCTGCACCACGCAGCCGATATCCATCGGCAGCGCGCCCACCGGCACTTCGCGGCCGGTGATCGCATAAATCAGTTGTTTTTCCGCGCCCTGCGGATAGTTGACCGGCAGGTCCTGCACCCGGACAGAGGTACCCTCCGCGGCTTTTTTCAGCATCTCAATGGCATCGGGCTTATT
>JBFJYX010000349.1:0-3288 GCA_041622415.1 Pontiella sp. | reverse complement strand
TCTTTACGAACCGAACCCGGCTCTGCTTTGCTCGGATCCGTCGGGCCGAGGATACCGCGGATTTTTTCGATGGCGTTGTCGCCGGCATAGACCAGCACCATACTGCGGGCCACGCCCTCAGCCATGGTGGAATTCGGGTCCACATCCGGAGCCCACAGGCCGGTCATGTACTGCATGATGCTGTAGAACTGGTTGTCGCCGTAAGCCGGGCCGAGCGTAGCTTCGAGCGCTTCGCGGACGTCTGCAGGCATTTCGAAATCGAATTCGTTCTTCAGCACGTCGCAAGCTTTATCCACAGCGCGGCCGCCGAGCTTTTCGCGAAGCACCTGCTGCACCGGGCCGTAGAATTCCTGGGCCTGGGCCAGGCTCATCTGCTGCACCTTAATGCCGATCAGGCGCAGGCCGGAACGGGAGAAAATATCCATGATGTTACCCGGGCGGGAGCTCGGGAACGTGAAGTTGTCCGGCTTGATGATCACCAGTGCCTCCTCGGCATCGGTTTCATCGGCCAGGCGAATGGCGTTTTTAAGGATGCCGCCGTCCTGTTCGGAAAACTCGGCCCACAGTCCGATGGTCTGTTTCGCAATTTCAACGGTCGGCGCCGCGAGCACGGCCGGCTCAAAATAGGTGACGTTGCCGTCGTGGTCTTTGATGTAGTCGCCGAAGGTCCCGCGAATAGTGTCGGCGCTTTCCACCGAATCTTCAAATCCGCCGATGGCGTCGCGCAGCTTGTTCACGGCGTTTTCACCTTCGAAGAGCAGCATCAGCACGCGGTGCACCTGACCGTCGGCCGTCGGGGCCATTTCGCGCTCAATATATTCCGAAAGCACCTCGCGGATTTCCGGCCACACTTCTTTTTCGCTGCGGACCAGGTCCGCATACCGCTGAACCAGTTCCTGGCTCGGTCCAATCATCCGGGCCGCAACCAAATCCAGCCCCGTTGAACTGATTAAACGACCTAAAACCCCGCCCGTGCGCGACTTACGCAAAGTGTACGGAGTAATCAACACATATCCAAGTTCCTTTGACATTTACATCCTCCTGAAGAATTGGTGCACTTCATACCGATCAACGATATAAGGCACAATACCGAAATGCGACTTTATGAATAGTACTTTCCAGCAAAACCCGCTGCCCGAAAAAGTAGTCCGGCGCCACGCCGAGCTGCTCGAAGAGATCCTGCCGGACTTTTCGAAACTGGTCATCGAGGAAAACCGGCCCGCCGATTCCATCCTCAATGCCTTCCTGCGCACGCGCCGCGAACTCGGCTCGCGCGACCGTCGTTTTCTGGCTCAGGCGGTGTTTGCCTACTTCAGGTGGTATGGCTGGACGGTGCAGAAACTCCGACTGTCCCATTCGGAAGCCTGCCTGCTCGGCACGGCGCTCGAATCCACCGAGCTGGCCCAGAGTTTCCAATATCTGGAAACCCGCTGCAACCTGCCCTTTAAAATCGAATGCATGGGCGCGCTCACCACCGCCGAAAAACGCGATAAACTCAATGAGCTGATGAAAGACCAGCCCGGTTTCCAGCCCCTGGAAATGGCCGACCTGGTGCTCGAGGAGTTTGCCAAAGTCGTTGATCCCGAGCAGGTGGACGCCTGCATTTCCTCTTTCCAGCAACGACCGCCCACCTGGATCCGGGCGCGCGACGATGCCGCAAAACTCGCGGAAGCGCTGAACGAAAAAGGCCACCCGGCCGCCCTTCATGACCGCATTCCCGGTGCGGTGTCCGTCGACCCGGGCATCAGCCTGCAGCATGTGCTGCGCGAACAGGCCGCCCAGTATGTGGTGCAGGATCTGGCATCCCAGTGCGTCGGCCTTGCGGCCGCGCCGGAAAAAGACGGCGATTGGTGGGACTGCTGCGCCGGCGCCGGCGGTAAAGCCCTGCAGCTGATGGATCTGATGGGCACCGGTAAAGTGCTCTCCACCGATGTCCGCGTTCCCGCCCTGAAAGAGCTGAAAAAACGCGCGCGCAAATACGGCATCAAAAATATCCGCACCCAGACCTTCAACGCGGTGAACGACGAACCGTTTACCAAAGTGTTTGACGGCGTGATGGTGGACGCCCCCTGCTCCGGCTGGGGCACCTGGAACCGCAACCCGGATGCCCGCTGGCGCGCCTCGCGCCGCGACGTCATCCAGTGCGCGACCCGCCAGCTTAAAATCCTCAACAACGTCAAATGGTGTGTAAAACCCGGCGGCCTGCTGATCTACGCGGTCTGCACCGTCACCCGCCCGGAAACCGAAGAAGTGGTCATGAACTTCCTGGATCATCACTCCGGCTTCAAACTCGAGCCGTTTGCAAATCCGCTGACCGGCGAACTCACCGACGGACAGCTGCAGATCTGGCCCTGGGACGGCCCCGGCGACGGCATGTTTATCGCCCGTCTGCGCCGTACGGTTTAATCCCTGCCGGCGGAGCACCCTGCTCCGGCTGCCCGCTACCCCTCGAGCACATCCACCGACTCAATATCGGTATTTTCGAAGGTTTCGCGGCCGATGCGCAGCCGAATACTTTCCGCGCAGGGGGTCGGCAGCTCCAGCGAATCGAGCACAAGCCGGCCCGTAAACTCCTCCGCGCAGCCGCGCAGCCGCAGCCGCACCCTCTTATTCAGCACAATGCCGAACTTTTTTTCCACCCGCTGGTACGCCGCCTTTTTTTCGGCATTAAACTGGAACCAGCCCTCTTCGCCGAGATCGCGCGGAAACTCGAGCAGATCATCTGCGGCAAAGTTGAAGTCCAACTGGTTTTTAGGGTCCTGGTCCATAAGCGCGCCAAGATAACCAAAAGCAGGCCGTTTGAAAATCGGCTTTCAATTTTTTCCAAGGTCTGGAAAATCAACTGCCTTGTTCCGAAAGGGTTGCCTGTATATTTTCTCATCCCCGGATGACCGCCCCCGGCTCACTCCGCAGGCACCGGATTCAATAAGGAGTTCAAATGAAACAATGGATCGCACTCATCGCCGTCGCCGCCGTCAGCCTCGGGCTGACCGGCTGCGTCACCCGAAGCTATACCGACGAACCCGAGCTCCGCGGGGCCCGCGCCAAACAGGGCTATGGCTCCTCCGGCGACGCCGAAGTGAAAGCCAAAGAGCGCATCTGGTTCTGGCAGGACGACTTCCGTAATCCGTGAAGCGAAAACGTAAAAAAATGGATTGGAATCCCGACATCGAGGAGCGGGCCGATCCCTTCCGTCCGGAAACCGTGGCCGAAGAGATGGCGTCGCTGATCCATCCGCGGACGCGGGCGCAGGGCTATGCCGCCGCCTCCATCTTCGGCATGCTCGCC
>JBFJYX010000348.1:0-3290 GCA_041622415.1 Pontiella sp. | reverse complement strand
TCTACCGCGATGAATCGACGCTCAAACCCGTCGAGTACTACCAGAAGTTTTCCGATCACCCGCCCGAAATCGCCTTTGTGCTCGATCCCATGCTCGCCACCGGCGGCTCGGCGATTGAAGCCATCAACATGGTCAAGAAATGGGGCGTTTCCAAAGTCTCCATGCTCTGCACCATCGCCTCGCCCGAAGGCATTGAAAAAGTCCAGAAGGCGCATCCCGATGTATCCATTTTCACCTGCGCCATTGATGAGCGCCTGAATGAAAATGCCTACATTGTGCCGGGCCTGGGCGATGCCGGCGACCGCATCTTTAACACGCTCTAGTAACTGACAACCCCAAATCAAGGAGTACATCCCATGAAGAATACGGCTAAATATCTGACCATTATGGTCCTGTTCGGCGCCATCATTACGGCATCGGTCCGCGCACACTGCCAGGTCCCGTGCGGTATCTACGACGACGAAATGCGCGTGAAAATGATGTATGAACACGTCACCACGATCACCAAAGCCATGCAGCAGATTGAGGCGGGACAGAATGCCAACCAGACCACCCGCTGGGTCATGAACAAAGAAAAGCATGCGGAGGAAATCATTGAGATCGTATCCGACTACTTCCTCGCCCAGCGCATCAAGGAAGGCATGGATCATTATGAAGAAAACCTCAAAACCCTGCATCAGATCATTGTCTATTCGATGAAATGCAAGCAGACCACCGACGTGGCCAACGCCGAAAAACTCCAGGCCGCGATCCATACCCTGGAACACACCTACTTCGGCGAAAAGCACCAGCACTAAAAGGCCGCATGTTTCCCCGACCCGTTTAACACGGTCCGGGGAAGCGGGCTACCACCAGAGTTTGTAGGCGGAGTCCAGCGGGAAGGCATTTTCGATGTGCCGGATTTCCGGCGCACCGCCGTCCGGCCCGCCGATAACCTCAATGACGTCAAACCGGATATAGTCCGGTTTGACTTTTTTCTTTTTGAGGTAGTTCACCGCCGCGCGCGAAAGCCGCTTGCGTTTCGCCTGGTTCACGGCGGCAAAGGGCCGGCCGTAGGTTTCGTTCTTTCGGGTTTTTACTTCAACAAAAACGAGCACGTTCCCGTCGTGGGCAATAATGTCGATTTCATCGTGCCGGCCCGCCCGGACGCGCTGGCCGACCATTTTCCAATGTTTGGAACGCAGATACTTTACCGATTCCTTCTCGCCCCACCGGCCGGATTTGAGATGCGCGGGTTCCTCGGGTTTCGATTTTCCCAGCGAGGCGCAGGCCGCACAAAAAGATTTCCATCCGGAGCCCTCGTGCTTCCTGTGCTTCTTCGCGGCCATTACATCATCCGTTGATAATTTTCCGGTAGAGCTCGATGTAGTCGTTGGCCATGTGTTTGACCGAAAAGTCCTGCTTCATGGCGCGTTTCATCAGGGCCTTCCAACGTTTGGAATTTTTGAACACAAAGAGCGCGCGCTGCAGGCACTCGAAAAATGCGTGCGGGGTGAAGGGTTTGAATTTAAAGCCTGTGCCGCCCTTTTCCGTATAATCGATCACGGAATCCTCAAGACCGCCGACGGCACGCACCACCGGAATGGTTCCATAGCGCATGCTGTAGAGCTGGTTCTGGCCGCAGGGCTCGAACTCGGAAGGCATCAGGAACATGTCGGCCCCGGCCTCGATCTGATGCGCCTTGGTATTGGAAAATTCAATCCACGCACAGACCTGTTCCGGCCAGCGCTCGGCCCATTGCCGGCACGCCACCTCATAGCGCTTGTCGCCCGTCCCCAGAATCACCAGCTGCGCGCCGGTTTCCACAATCGGCTTTATGGCCTCGAACAGCAGATCGATGCCTTTCTGCGGCACCATGCGCGAAATCATGCCCAGCACGGGAATTTCCGGATTCACCTCAAACCCGCAGGCCTTCTGCAGCTCCGCTTTACAGACCGCTTTTCCCGACAGATCCTTTACGGAATACTGAGCGGCAATGTGCGTATCGGTTTCCGGATTCCAACGCTTATAATCAATCCCGTTCAGGATGCCGCACAGCACATCCCGCCGTTCATAAAGCACCCCGTTGAGCTTGCAGCCATACTGCGCCGTCTTCACTTCTTCGGCATAGGTCGGGCTCACGGCATTAATGGCCGTGGCGCCGACGAGCCCGCCCTTAAGCGTATTGATCTCGCCGTAGAATTCGAGCGTATGCATCGTGTAGCAGCTGTCGGGCAGCTGCGTCATGTAGAATTTTTCCGGCGGGGCCCAGCCCTGGTGCAGCAGATTGTGAATGGTCATCAGCGTCTTTTCGCGACCGGCCCGGAAATGACCGTCGATACCGTAATACAGGAGCATCGGCATTAAACCGGACTGCCAGTCGTTGCAGTGCACAATATCGGGCTGCAGGTCCCACTCATCAATCAGCCGGACCACCGACTTCTGGAAAAAGAGAAAGCGTTCAAAGTTATCCCCGTACCCGTGGTTGGGGGCGCCGTATAAGCCCGGCCGTTCAAAAAACGCATTGCTGTGGATAAAATAGGTGGTAACGCCTTCCCACTCATTCTTCCAGACCGTCCCGTGAAACCAGCTGTTGCCCAGCGGGATATGGATATCGTAGTCGCAGGGTTCAATGCCGAATTTTTCACGGTCGATACTCTGGTAGAGCGGCAGAAAGCGAATCACTTCCTCCCCCTGCTCAACCAGCGCTTTGGGTAAAGCCGCTAAAACATCTCCTAGACCCCCGGTCGAAGCGAATGGTACAATCTCACTGCTAACAAAAATGATTTTCATCTCCACAATTTAAAGGAACCTTCCATGAGCTTCGATACCCAAATACTCCAATTTATGAGCGCGCCCAAGTACCGCCCCATGAAACAGCATGAATTGGCCCGGGCCCTCAACATCGTATCCAAGGATCAGCGGACAAATTTCCGGCACGATCTCTACCGCCTCGAAGAACAGGGAAAAATTGTCCGGCTGCGGAAAAACCGCTGGGGCCTGCCGGAGGTTGGAAACCAGGTCATCGGCACCATTCGCATGATGGCCAAAGGCGGCGCAATTTTTGTTCCGGACAACGAAGACGAATCCGAAATCTATATTGCCGACCGCAACCAGGGCGTTGCATTGCCGAACGACAAAGTGTCCATCGAAATCTTCCATTCCGAATATGCCGCGCGCCAGCGCGAACGCCGGGGCCAGACCGACCTGCGGGCCGAAGGCCGCGTGATCTCGGTGGTTCAGCGCCACACCGAACAGACGGTCGGACTGCTGAAGCACAGCCCCTACTATTCCTATGTCATTCCCGATGC
>JBFJYX010000347.1:0-3299 GCA_041622415.1 Pontiella sp. | reverse complement strand
CTCAGATGCGGATGGCCTGTGGTGCTGAAGAGGGTATGTGTACTGAAACAGCCTCTTATTGATTCGTCCGGCGTTAAATTTTGAGGGGACAGAAGGAAAAGCAGATGGCAAAGAATAAAAAAGGTGTTTTGGCCCGGCATGCGAAGTCGAGCGCGATGCTGGTGAGTCTGGGTATTCATGCGGTGCTGATTGTGGTGGCGATCTCGTTTGTGGCTGTCACCGTCATCACGAAAGAAGATCAGAAATTTGAGGCGAAGCCGGTCAACCGGCCGAAAATGCAGCTGAAAAAACTGCAGGTCCCGGTGAATATCAAAAAGAAAAAGACGCAGAAACCCAAGCTGCGCAAGCGCATTGTGGTCAAGCAGACCCCCAAGGTGCCGGATATTAAAATGCCCGAAATCAGCGGGGTGAAAGGCGGTATGGCGGGGGGCTATGATGGCGGCGGCGGTTCCGGCATCGGCTTTACCATGCCGGAAATCGATTTTTTCGGAGCCAAGGGCAAAGGGGAAAAGGTGGTCTTCATCGTTCACTTCGGTCCGGCCACCATCGGTAAAAATTCGTACCAGCGCATGACGGGCTATACGATCCGCAAGCGCCTGGAAGATCTGATCAGCGATCTGCCGGCCCCGGCTCTCTTCAATGTCTGTGCCTACTGGGCGAACGATGCCTGGGCGTTGAGTCCGACCATGCTGCAGGCGACGCAGGCCAACAAGGATAAGGTGAAAGACTGGATGGAGCCGGTCAATCCGCTGGAAGGGAATTACAGCCACTGTTTCGGGGTGAACAAAGGACTGGAAAAAAAGATTCGCAGTACGGCGAAGGCCTATCCGAAGGAGATCAGCGGCGGGCTCCCGTTTTATGCGCCGAAGTGGATTTTTCCCTATGAGGTTCCCGGCGCGATCAATACCAAATATCTTGGACAGGGCAAGGCGTTCAAGCATTGGAACCGGGGCGTGACCTGGGCCATTCAGACACAGAAGCCGGATACGATTTTTATCCTGACCACCAACTATATCGATGCCTGGGGAAGCGGCGGTAAAGGCAATCCTTCCAAGGTGGCGGCCTCCTATAAGGCGATGATGCGCGATGTCTATGGTCCGGATAAAAACCGCTGGCCGACGCTGAATGTAGTGGTGCTGCAGCACGGCAATATGAATGCGGGCACGGTTCTCAACAACCAGTACGGGCCCATTATGAGCGCGTTCCGTGGGGATGGTTCCATCATTTCCAACATCACCAAGTATATGACCGATGCGGAACGTGAATTGTACGACACCTATAAGAGCCAGTATCAGTAATTTTCTGCACGGGCATTCCGGACGGTCCGGCGGATGAAGCCGGGCCTGGGGGCGGAACAAACGTAGTCGGTAAAGGGGAGAAAGAATGAAAACAAGATGGTTTGTGGTCGGGATCGTGGGCCTGGCCCTGGCAGCGGCGGCTGCGCCCGGAAAGCGCTATGCCGCGCGTATTTCGGTGCAGGGTGATTTGGAAAAGGACCGCGACAGCTCCAAAACCGAGTCGGCGAAAAGCAACAGCTCAAGCAAGACGGAAACGCAGTACTATGACCTGAAGGTCACCGTTGCAAATACCGGAAAATATGACGGTACGTTTGACCTGGAATGGTATTTTTTCAAGCGGCCGCTCGATGCCAAGGGGAAAAAAGGCGATCCGGTTCTGTGCGAAAAAGACAAGACCTCATTGACGCTCGGCGGCATGCAGCGGACGGAGCATCTGATCACCTCGGGTTCGCTGTCCTGGACGGAATCGAAAAGCAGCAAGAGCAGCAGCGGCAAAAACAGCAACTCGTCCTCGAAGAAGAGTATCAGCGGAGCGGTGTATGGCGGCTATGTCCTGCTGCTGCGTGCGGATGGGGAAATCGTTGCGAAAAATGCCAGCGACAGGAAATTCCTCTCGGATGAGTGGATCGCCATGCTGCAGGCCCCGGTAAAGAAGACGGTCGCTTCGAACACGGCGAAAAAGAGGAAACCGCGGAAAAAGAAAAAATAATCTGCAGTCCGGCATTTGGATTTAAAGAAGAGGGAACGTTGGATGAAAAAAGGATTTAAAAAGGAAAAGGGTGTCGTCAAAGGTGCGCCGAGCGGATTTGTCATCAGTCTGCTGGTTCACGCGGGGGCATTTGTAGTGGCCGGATTGCTGGTGGTTTTCACCGTGCACCAGAAGGAAGAGAAAAAGTTTGTTCCGCCCAAGCCGGTAGACCGTCCGAAGATGAAGCTCAAAAAGCCGAAGGTGAAAGTCAAAAAATCGGCGAAGCCCAAGTCGACCACCCGCATTGTGACCAAGGTTCAGAAAGCCACCATGCCGGATATCCAGCTTCCGGAAATGAGCGGCATGTCGGACGGCCTGGCCGGGGACATCGGCGGATTCGACATTATGCCGGATCTGGATGATATCAGTGTCTTCGGCGCAACCACGAGTATCGGCAGCGATTTCGAAGGCCAGGTCTATTCGCTGCTGCACCGCCGCAACGGCGGCGCGGCGTCTATGGGACCCGATGAATTCAGGGATGTGCTGCGCAAATATGTTCTCAGCGGGTGGAAGGAGTCCGTGCTTGCCCGCTATTATCGTTCGCCCCAGAAACTCTACACGACACACTTTATGGTTCCGCCTATCCCGACGGCCATGGCGCCGGGGCTTTTCGGTGTGCCGGAAATGGAAGACTATTACCTGTTCGTCAAATACGAAGGGCAGCTGGTGCACGCCACGGATATTAAGTTCCGTTTCTGGGGTATCGGCGACGCCTACATCTTCGTGAATGTGGACGGAGAAGAAGTGCTGCAATGTTCCTGGCAGGCCCATCATCCCTGGTTTGACTGGTGGACCAGCACCGCCGCCGGCGACCGGACCCACATCCTGGGCAACATGCGGATGGTGGGCGGCGACTGGATCGAGTTGAAGGCCGGTGAGCCGGTCGATATGAAAGTGCTGTTTGGTGAATGGCATGGCGGTCAGGTTGCGGGCATGCTGCTTGTCGAAGTGGAAGGCGAGGAGTATCCCTCCGGCAGAAACGGTATGCCGCTCTTCCCGGCCTTCCGGACCGAAAAATTCACCTGGGATACCATCACGGAAATCTCCCGCTTTCTGGCGGAAGACGAATGTTCGCTCACGAACGGGCCGGTGTTCAATGACTACTATTCACCGGATTCCGATCCTGAAGTCCGTCAGCCGGTGGTTGAGCCGGTTGTGGCCGAGGAAGAAACCGAAGCAGAGCAACCGTCGCCGGTCCGCCTTTGGACCCTGCTCGACGGCAACACGGTTGAGGCTGAGCTGGTGACCCTGAT
>JBFJYX010000346.1:0-3309 GCA_041622415.1 Pontiella sp. | reverse complement strand
GCGCCGAGCGTTCCGAAGGTGATGATCTGGCCCACGCACTCTTCGGTATATTTGTCGCGCACATACTGAATGACGTCCTGCCGCCTGGTCGGGCAGAAGTCGATATCGAAGTCCGGCGGCGAAACACGGTCGGGATTCAGGAACCGTTCGAAAATGAGGTTATATTTCAGCGGCTCGATGGTGGTGATTTCGAGCGAATAGGCCAGCATGGATCCCGCGCCGGACCCGCGCCCGGGGCCCACCGGAATGCCCTGCCGGCGCGCCCACTGAATAAAGTCGGCCACCACCAGGAAATAGTTGATGTAGTTGGTCTTAACAATGACGCTGACTTCGTAGTAGAAGCGCTCTTTAATGATCGCTTCCTGCTCGGTGGTCGGATGGTCGAGATCCTCAATGCCATAATGCTTTTTCAGACCCTTTTTGCCGAGATAGATGAGGTAGTCGAGGTCTTTGTCAAAACCGTCGGGCAGCGGAAAGTGCGGGAAGTGGAGATCTTCCGCCTTTTCCGGAAAGAAAAACTCGACGTTGCAGCGCTGCGCAATTTCAACGGTATTGGAAATCGCTTCCGGATAATCCTTGAAGAGCTGGGCCATCTCCTCGCCGCTCTTCATGTAATACTCTTCGCCGTGGTAGCGGTAGCGGTTCGGGTCGGCCACCAGATAGGAACGCTGCAGGCAGGTCAGCACATCATGCGCTTCGGCGTGCTCTTTGCGCACATAGTGAACATCGTTCGTCGCCACCAGCGGCAGTCCGGTCCGCTTCGAAACCTCAACCAGGTTTTTCAGCAGCGGCTGCTCCTCTTCCAGGCCGTGATTGAAAATCTCGATGAAAAAATTGCCCGGCCCGAGGATATCGGAATATTCCATCGCCAGCTCGCAGGCCCGGTCAATCTCGTCATTCCGGCATGCTTCCGCCACCTCGCCGCGCATATCGCCCGAGAGGGCAATCAGGCCCTTGGAATATTTCCGCAGCAGCTCCTTGTCGATGCGCGGCTTGTAATACATCCCCTCGAGATGGGCGATCGAAACGAGCTTCACCAGGTTTTCGTAGCCCTCCTGCGTTTCGGCGAGCAGCACCAGGCTCATATTGTCGCGCATCGTTTCGCGGTGGGCCATGCCGTGGCGCGCCACATACATGTCGCACCCGATGATCGGCTTAATCCCCGCGCCATAGCAGGCTTTATAAAATTCCACGGCACCGTAGAGCACCGCGTGGTCGGTCATGGCCAGGTACTGCATGCCCATATCCGCCGCCGCCTGGACCGAAGGTTTCACCTTTGCGGTACTGTCCAGCAGGCTGTAGCAGGTATGAAAATGGAGATGGGCAAACGGTACACTACTCACGGGAAAAGGCCTCCAACGGTTGGAAAACGACTAAGATAAAATCCGGCCTTCCCAATGCCCAGAACATTCTTCCGGCCATTGGAACTTTCCCAATTTGGACGCAATCTCCCTTCGTTCTGTATGCGTTTCGTGGTTAACTCCCCGGCTTTATTTCAGCGTGTTGCGTATCGCCGCCATCCGTGCGGCCTGTGATGAGGGCAGAACTGACATGATCAACAAACTCAAAGAAAAATGTATCGCCGGAATCGGCTGTTCCGCCGAAGCCGCGCTGCAGCTCGTCGAATGCGATGAGGCCGCGCTGCTGGCGGCGGCCACGGAGATTCGCGAGGCGTTTTTCGGGAATACCATTGAGCTGTGTTCGATTATCAACGCTAAGAGCGGCAAGTGCGATATGGACTGCCGATTCTGCTCACAGAGTGCGCATAACTCGACCGAAATCGAGGTGTATCCCTTCATGGATGCCCGCACCTTGGAAGCCGGAATCCGCGAGGATATTAAAGACGGAAACCGCAAATGCGGCGTTGTGACCAGCGGCGGCCGGCTTTCCACTGATGAGCTGCGCGAACTGGCCGACGTGGTAAAAAAGATCGGCGGCGGCGAGGAGGCGCCGGTCTGCGGATCGCTGGGCCGCCTGACCCCGGACGACCTGGCCATGCTCAAAGAGTCGGGCGTCACGCGCTTCCATCACAACATGGAATCCTCAGAAGGTTTTTATTCCGAAGTCTGCACCACGCAGGACTGGTCGGAACGCCTGGCGACGGTCAAAGCCGCCCAGGCCGCCGGACTGAAAGTTTGCAGCGGGGGATTGTTCGGTATGGGCGAAACGTGGCAGGACCGGATTGACCTGGCAATGGCCCTGCGCGAACTGGGGGTCGATTCCGTACCGATCAACTTCCTCTATGCGCATCCCGGCACGCCCATGAAAGACCGGGCACCGCTTTCATCGGGCGAGGCCCTGAAGATTATTGCGATCTACCGTTTTTTGCTGCCGGACGTCACATTGCGCATCTGCGGCGGCCGCGCCCATATTCTCGGCGATCGACAGCGCGAACTCTTTGCAGCCGGTGCAAACGGTTTGATGACGGGAAACTACCTGACCGTCGCCGGCTCACAGTATGAATCCGACCTGGAAATGATCACCGACCTTGGCCTGCGGGTCAAAAAAGCCTCCTAGACCCACCTGCCTCCAGTCTCTTAATTTCACACTTCACGAGGTATGAAATTGCACATCGCGCCTGTATAACTGGACATATACTAATTTCACACTTCGTGAAGTGTGAAAAAAAGTGCCCCCTTCTATAAATACCTATAATTTGGCCCGCATTATAAAGTTGACGCTGTTGCGGCTCTGGCGTTTTAGTTGCCCGCTTCAATTTTTAAGGAGTGGACATGTTCGATGATGTAATGAAAGCCCTGGAAGAGCGGGCGAAACGTTTCGGGCCGATGCGCGATGCAAACGGCTACGCCAAAGTCCATGGCGAGTGCGGCGACACGGTCGAGGTATGGCTGCGGATCGATGGCGGTAAAATCCGGAAAAGTTCGTTTCTCACCGATGGATGCGGATATTCCAAGCATTGTTGTTCGACCGCGATCTGCATGTCGGAGGGCATGACGGTTCCGCAGGCGGAAGCGATGTCCGGGGCCGATGTGCTGGCAAAATGCGATCCGCTTCCTGAGGATCATTACCACTGCGCCGACTTGGCGGCCGAAACGGTCCATGCGGCGGTGGAAAGCTTTTCGTCGGGTAAGGTGAAGGGCTGGCGACCGAAGTTTTTCAGCCGTTGATGCCGTGCGGTGTGCCGGGAAAAAGCCGCGCAGGTGACCGCCCGCCCGGGCAAGGCGTAAAATGCGGGTAATAAACCCTGCATTTTTATTTGACCCCATAATGAGCATATGCTCATATCATGACCAAGGAGAGAGACCATGCCGAGACCTGAAAATATTCGTGAAATTGAAAACATGCCGG
>JBFJYX010000345.1:0-3318 GCA_041622415.1 Pontiella sp. | reverse complement strand
TTGCGTTCGGAATATTGAACCGCCGCGTTAGCTGCCGATTGGCCGCGTATGAGCTCTCCGTGAGTACACGAACCACGAAATACACGAAACCTGAGTCACTTGCCTTTCGTGTATTTAGTGTATTTCGTGGTGCATCAATATACTGAAAGAATAATGCCCTCGAGGCCGGAGGGCAGTTCAACAAAGCCCGCCTCGAAATTATTGATCAGTTTTGATCCCAGCGGCGATTCCGGTGTAATGACCGTGACCGTCGTTCCGTCCACGTTCACTTCGGTGCCGCCGCCGCAGTTCAGCAGCATATAGGTATCCACGTCGCCGTCAAAGTCCACATCCACCACGGCCCCGACATCGATCTCCTGCCCGGTAAAATCCTCGATCGTCAGCGCTTTGAGCTCATCAATCTGACGCCGCAGCTCCAGCGCATGCTGGGCATAGCCGCGCGCCAGATGCGCCGCCTCGAACCCGGTCGTATCGCGCTGCTTCTCCGCACCCGACGCACTGAAAGCCGACGCCGCGTTCGACTGCACATTCGCCCGCGCCTGCCGCTCCAGCTCCGTTTCCAATGCCTGGATCACCGCCTCTAAAACCGTCTCTTTCATATGCGGCCTTTATAGCCGCATTTTTCCGATCAGGGGAAGCAAACAAAACGCCCATTCCGAAAACGGTGCCGACAAAAAAAGCCTCCCCGTGAATCCACACCGGGAGGCCGCGGCATTGCGCAGGAATCATTTCAACTACAGCGCCATTCGTCTGAATTCAATTTTATCGAGGTAGTCCTGAATGCTCCACTTCGGCTCATAATACTGAATGCTGCCCAGGTTTTCGGCGCCGGACGTCAGCAGATAGGAATGCGGAAAACCGTTAACAGGACAGGCTTCCACCAGGGCTTTATTCTTTTCCTCCCACTGCTTCCCGGCATCGCGGTCGGAATAATCGGCCATGAACAGAACGAGGTTCTGATCCGCATAGGCCTGAAAGGCCTGCTGGTTGAAGAGCTGCTGATCCAGTTTCCTGCAGTAGCCGCACCACGAGGGCGCGGTATAGAGCAGCAGGATGGGCAGTTCATATTGTTCCGCTTCCGCTTTCGCGGCCGCCAGGTCCGTATGCCAGCCGGCCGACCGGTCTGCCGGAACCGCCGCGCGCGATTGTTTACGATCCGCCCGCGCAGTCTGCTGCTCTGCAAGATAAGCCTGATCCTCAGCCGATAACTGCCCGGCGTCCATCTCCTGAACCGCATCGACTTTCTGGATTTTAATCCGAACGCGGCTCTCCTCGATCCGGAACAGGTCCCCCTCAAAAACCGAGCCATCTGTTTGGGTCCACATGCGGGCCTGCGCGCCGGCGGCAATCAGTCCGGCCATGATGAACATCGTCACTTTATACATTATGCTTCCCCTTGTTGTTTGATGAACTGCTCTACGGTTATTTCTCCTCGAACGCAAAAGACGGCTGCGCGGCTAGTCGTAGGCCCCGCCCTCGTTAATCAGCCATTCCAATGCTTTTAAACGGCTTTTCGGCGGCGCGGACTGATGGCCCCCGTCGAATGAAAACAGCGCCACATTGTTCCCCTTGGAAGACAGCAGGTTGCCGTCGCGCTCAAGCCAGCGGTTGGCATGGTCATTGTTGCCGTTCACCATCGCAATCCGCATGCCCGAGGGATAGGGCCAGTCATAATAGGCGTACCCGCCCAGCCATCCGGCATTGGCATAGACGCCCGCCCAGGGCCGGTCAATCTGCGCCGTATAATTGTACGCCCGCATGGCCCCGCCGGAGTTGCCGCCCATAAACAGCCGTTTCGGATCATGCGGCACCGTTGCTTCAATAATCGGCAGCAGTTCCTGAAACCGCTTCAGCATCTCGGCATCGCCCTCATCATTCGGCGTGTTGTAAAATTCGGAACAGGCCACCACCGCAATGCCGTGGACCTCAGCGGCCTCCACAAACAGCTTGAGATAGCGCGCCGCCTTTCCTCCGGCATTGAACAGAATCAGCAGCGGCCGGTTGCGGTTTGTCTCACAGGCGGAAGGAAGATAGGCATAAAAGTCCGTAACAAACTCCCCCTCGGCCACATAATGTTCAAAGCGGCCGCCGATCGCCCCGATCAGCACATCCATCTCCTGGTCAATCTGGCTCCACTCAATCAGCCACGCCTGGTCGATGGGCGAAAGATCATCAAAGCGGACGATGCGTTCTTCCGAATCATGAATCAGCAGCAGGACCTCACCGGTTTCCATATCACAGCTGAGCTGGGCGGCGCGGATTTTCTCGCCCGACCGCAAGGTCCAGGTCCGCTCATCCGTATTGGCATGCACCCCCCGGGCACAGAATATGGATATCAGGGCGATCGATAACAGGGCTTGCAGCTTCATTGGCTCCTCCGGTTGGGCTTCTCTCCACCATAAACGCCTACGCACCCCGCGCGGCATCGTGATGAAAGGCATGCTACACAAACCGAGCCATACTCTTCAAAAAGAAAATAAAGAAAATGACATTTCACCAACCCGGATAGACTTTAAATCAAACGGTTCGATTCATCTCCCTCATGTCCTCCTTATGCCGGCAGGATCACGATTCGCGCTTCACCGCCTCATGGTCCTGCAGATGATCCGCATCATCGCTGCTGGTCACGCCTGAACCCGGTTTCCAATCCCTGGAACGATAGGCATGCACGTGCGGCACATACTCGCCCCCGACCCAGCGGACATGGCGGAAAATCACATTGGCGTCCTGCCACTTTTTATCGGCGGGCGAAAGCTCCAGCACCCCGACTTCGTTGATGGATTCGCCCAGCGGTTCTTTGGATTTTTTTTCGATAAACGCATCGCCCGCAAGGGTGACGGTCTGCCATCCGTCATCGCCCTCCAGCGTTACGCTGCATTCAAAGGTCTGGAAGTCGGCGACCCAGTAGTTTTTATAAAGCCGTACGGTAAACGCCTGCGCCTCTTCGGTCTTGATGTCGAACTGCAGCGAAGCGCCTTTGGGGGCACGAAACTCCGGATCGCCCGGCGCATAGGTGAACGGGCTCACGCGGTTGGCCGTAAAGCCGGGCTTTCCGTCCGGCCCCGTGACTGCCTTCAGTCGGCGGTCAATTTTTCCGGGGATTGGATCGGTTCCGGTCGAACCGCGCGTCCAGCTGCCGACGCCTTCCCGGCCGTCATAAATAATCCGCGACGGCTCTTTGATGGTCGCCACCGCCTGGATGTGTGACGGAATGACGGCTTCCAGAGGACTGGAAATCACCACGCCGGATCTATAGGTAATGTTGGCGAAGGCAAAAAGATACTCGTCCGCGTTCATGACGGGCACATCGGCCGAATA
>JBFJYX010000344.1:0-3347 GCA_041622415.1 Pontiella sp. | reverse complement strand
GGTGTAGAAGCCCGGATGAATGCCGCCGGCCGCGAGCCAGTAGCGCAATTCATAGTTATGCGTGGAAACCGGAAAAACCATGCCGAGGTTGAAATCACCGTCCCAGCTGTCGATCACCGGTTTCAGGGCGTCGGCTTTGATCGGGTGGATCGGTTTGCCGTCGGCATCCTTCGGGACATTTTCCTTCATCAGTTCCCAGACGTCGGTGGCCAGGGTGATGCCGTTGCCGTTCAGGTCGAGCGAGTAGGCCGTGATAATGTCGGCTTTCTGGGAGACGCCGACGGTTGCGCCGATCGGCTGGCCCGCCAGCATGTGCGCGCCGTCGAGTGAACCTTTGATGACGTTATCGAGCAGGATCACCCAGTTTTTCTGCGCCGTCAGTTTGACGTTCAGGCCTTCCGCCTCGAAAAATCCTTTTTCCTTTGCGATGACGAGCGGGGCGCAGTCGGTCAGCTTGATGAAGCCGAAGTGCAGGTTCGGTTTTTCCACATCGAGCGGAATGGTGTTTTCGTCAACCGCCCCGAGGGTGGGCAGCACGGCGGCCATGCAGAGGGCCAGGCCGGTTTTCAGGCGTTTTTTTTGGGGCAGCGATTTCATATATTTCCTTGGTTAAGACTAAACAATTAAAACATGACCGCAATGGTCGTATTTAGAATGAGCCCCTTTTCGCATTTGCCGTGCCATCGAGTTGTAACTTATGTAAGTAGCGAAACAGGAAGAGGAAAGGGTAATAACGACGGCAAAATGCGCTGCACCAAAAGCGAACATAAATGTAAAAAACAGCGAAAAGAGTACAAAAATAGTATGCATACAAAAATATAAACCTAAAAATCGCCGGTGGTGTAAAAAACATATATGTGCAGAAAAGCGGATGCGGGATTGCGCGGCGGAAAAATCCGCGATTTTCGGGCCTTCGGAACAGCGAATGAGCATCGGTTTCCGGGGGCCGGAGCCTGCGGAAACCGGCGGAGGGGGCATGAACTACGAATATGTACTAGACGGCCTGCAGTGCCGGAATGCACTGAAAACCGGGGGATTGCGTGCGCGCCGGGCTCAGCGCGGCATATATTTCGGCTTCATGTATCCGAACACATGGTTGCCGATCATTTTGGCGCCTTCGAGTTTGGCGGACCAGGAGGGGGTGGCTTTGGACGGATTGTAAAAATGGGTGTAGCGGTCCCACTTGCGGTTGTAGGAGAGGAGTTCCCAGGCGAGGCTGTAGCAGTCGGCCCGCGCGACCAGGTCGATCAGGTTGGAATGAGTGCCGATCGCGTAGGTGGCCGGAACTTCGTAAATATTGTTCCAGCAGGAAAACTGTTTTTCATGCAGGCAGATCTCGGCCATGGTGCGGCGCAGCATCAGGGCGCGGGTGGCGATCACCGAGGCGACCGCCCGTTTGCCCTCGTAGGGTTCGCCGCGCGCTTCCGCATAAATCGTATAGCTCACAATGCGCGCGGTTTCTTCGCTCAGCCATTCCTTCGGCGCGACCTTTTTTCTTTCGGCCGTATGGACGGTGTTGGTTTCGGCGGCTTTGGCGATCAGGGGCAGGCCGGCAAGGGCCAGCGCAGCGGTTCTTCGATTGTTCATGGGCAACTCCGGGTCTGCATCAGATTCCGGATAGATATAGCAGATTGTTTTCCAATGTCTGGAATATTTGGAGCTGTGATTTTCCGGATCCCGGGAGCGGGATGGGGCGGTATGTTGGGAGAAGCAAAATGATGGGGAGCAGAATGAGGCGGGTTGAGCGGTGGTGCGGGATGGGTGAAATGTTTATCCGTTCGCGAGCAGGAGCAGGAGGGCGATGATGACGGCGGCGAGGATGCCGCAGAGGCTTTTCCAGAAGATCAGCGGGTTGCGTTCCAGGAGCGGGATGCGGTTTTTTTCGGCAAAGTCGGGATTGGGGCGGTTGAGGTCGGCCATAAATTTGGAGTGCGCTTCGTAGCGGTCCGGGGGGTTCACTTTGACGGCCTTTTCCAGCGCGCCGTCCACCCAGACCGGGACGTCGGGGTTAAAGTGATAGGCGGGGCGGTATTTCAGCCGGGCAAATTCGGCGAGTTTCCGGCATTTGGAAAATTTCGGTCCGTAGGGGTGTTCGCCGGTGAGCAGGAAATAGAGGATGCAGCCCAGGCTGAAGAGATCGGACCAGCTGCCGGCGGGCAGGCGCAGCTGATATTCCGGCGCGGAATAATCGACGGTGCCGAGGATCAGGTCGCGTTCAATCGGCCCGCAGATTTCCTCGAAGCCGGCGACGCGGCAGGAGCCGAAATCGATAATTTTGACGCGGTGGTGGGAGTCGATGACGATGTTGTCGGGCTTGAGGTCCTGATGCAGCACCTCTTTGCGGTGCAGGGCGCGCAGGCCTTTAACGAGCTGCTGCGCAATTACGCGCACGGTCTGCATCTGCGGGTGGTGGTTTTCCTCCTCCCAGCGGGAGAGGGGGATGCCTTCGACCCATTCGGACAGATAGTAGAGGCGGGAACGCGGGCGCTGCTGCTCCACCACCCGCGCCACATTCGGGCAGTCGATCCGCGCGCCGATCCAGCTTTCCATAATGAAGCGCTCAATATAGGCGTCATCGTCCTCGAAATTGGGCGACGGGGTTTTCATGGCAAATTCCTGCCCGCTCTGCGGGTCGCGCACGTGGTAGACCTGGCTGCGGCTGCTGGCATGCACCTCCCGGAGCACTTCATAGCCGTCGAGGGTCTGGCCGGCTTTCAGCGGCGGGGGAAAGGGGAGCTGCGTGAGGCGGTGGTCGATCTCCTCGCGCGAGTTTTCCGGCAGCCCGGTGATGTGCAGAACCACGCAGGAGATATTGTCCCGGCTGTTCATGGCATAGGCTTCGTCCACCAGCATGTCGCATGCTTTCTGCGGATCGTCGCGGTTGGATTCCAGCAGGGTGACGATGCGCGGCTCATCAATATTTTCGTGCAGGCCGTCGGTCGTCAGCACAAAGAGATCGCCCGCCCGGGTGTCGGTCGTTGAATAGTCGATGCGTGCCTCGCGGTCGAGGCCCATGGCGCGGGCGAGATAACTGGTCTCGGCATTGATCTGCAGATTGTGGTCATCGGTCAGCTGCTTCAGCCGGCCGTCGCGCAGCCGGTAGATGCGGGTGTCGCCGATGTGGAAAATGTGCGCGGTGTGCGATTTGAATACGACGAGGCTCAGGGTGCAGACGAAGCCCTTCCCGGCATCGCGGTAGGATTTTCCGCGGTTGTACAGCTCGCGGTTGAGCGTGGTGAGGACGTTCTGCGCGGAGTGCTTGACCGTCCAGATGTCCGGCGTGGTGTAATAATCGCTGATGAACCGCCGCGTACAGAGGGCCGAGGCCTCGGCACCGGCAGCGGCGC
>JBFJYX010000343.1:0-3368 GCA_041622415.1 Pontiella sp. | reverse complement strand
GGGCGGCGCAGTATCCGGAAATCGTTCGTCAGGCGGAACGCTATATGGACGACGCCTGGACGGATGATCCGAACTATCCGCAGGTGCTGCTGACCGCAAAAGGGACGGGGAAATGAGAACGTTTAATCGCTGGAAAGGAATAAAGCATATGAAAAATTATAAACGGATAGCATTGGGGTTGATATTCACCGCGGTCCTGGCGGCCAAGGCCGCACCGCCCAACATTATTTATATTCTGGCCGATGATCTCGGGTGGGGGGATTTGAGCTGCCTGGGGCAGGAACATTTTGAAACGCCGAACATTGATGCGCTGAAGGCGAAGGGCATGTTTTTTACCGACCACTATTCCGGCAGCACGGTCTGTGCGCCGTCGCGCTCGGCGCTGATGACCGGGCAGCATACCGGGCATACATTTGTGCGCGGCAACAAAGAGGTGATGCCGGAGGGGCAGCATCCGATTCCGGATGAAGTGGTGCTGCTGCCTGAAATGCTGAAAGAGGCCGGCTATGTGAGCGGCGCATTCGGTAAATGGGGGCTGGGCTATCCGGGCTCCGAGGGCGATCCGATGAAACAGGGCTTTGATGTGTTCTACGGCTACAACTGCCAGCGCCTGGGGCATCACTATTATCCGTACCACCTCTGGGACAACGATAAAATGGTGGTGCTCGACGGCAATGCCGGCACCGCCAAGGGGCAGTACGGCCCCGCGCTGATTCATGAGAAGACGCTGCAGTTCATCGAGGATCACAAAGACGGACCGTTCTTTGCCTATGTGGCGTCCATCATTCCGCACGCCGAGCTGGCCGCGCCGGAAGCCTATATGAAAAAGTTCAGCGGAAAGTTCAAGGAGCCGAAGCCGTTCCAGGGACTTGATGAGGGGCCGGAGCTGCGCCAGGGCCGTTATCAGTCGCAGGCTCAGCCGCGCGCGGCCTTTGCCGCAATGATCACCCTGCTGGATGATCAGGTCGGCGAAATCGTGGCACTGACGGAAAAACTGGGCATTGCGGACAACACCCTGATTATCTTTACCTCCGACAACGGGGCGCATCAGGAGGGCGGGGCCGATCCGCAATTCTTCGACAGCAACGGGCCGTATCGCGGCCATAAGCGCGACCTGTTTGACGGCGGGGTGCACGTGCCGATGATGGCCTATTGGCCGGGCACTGTTGCGGCGGGTTCGGAATCGGATCATCTTTCCGCGTTCTGGGATATGGTCCCGACGTTCAATGAGCTGGCCGGTGTGCCGGTCCCGGAAAATACGGACGGGATTTCGATGGTGTCGACGCTGCTGGGCCGGGGCGAACAGCCCGAACATAAATATCTCTACTGGGAATTCCACGAACGCGGCGGCCGCATTGCGGTGCGCATGGGCAAGTGGAAGGGCGTGCGTTATGATGTGCTCAAAGATCCGAATGCCCCGATGAAGCTGTTTAACCTGGATGTGGATCCCGGCGAACAGACCAACGTGGCCGCCGAACATCCGGAAGTGGTTGAGCAGATCATGGGCTTCATGAAAAAAGCCCGCACCGATTCGGAGATCTTCACCTTCGGCCAGACGCAGTTTAAAGGCGAATAGTCGGATTTCGTTCATCCCGTTTGAGCAGTTGGAAAGGTCAAAACGCCATGTCCCGGTTTCTGATCCTGTTAGTCGCCGCCCTCCCGGTTTTGTCCCGGGGGAGTGACGTAGCGGGATGGGACGCGGCCTTCGGTGCGGCATCGGCCCGAATGGAGGACGGTGAACTGGTCGTCTCGTCCGGCGTGGTTGAACGCCGATGGAGCTGGACGGGCCGGGGGCTTGCGACCTCCGGACTGCGTGACCTGCGTTCGGGGTACGAATGGATCAACCTGAAATCGGATCAGGCGGCCGATTGGGATTATCCGGCCCTGACGGAAGGTCCCGCCCGGCTGCTGTCTGTAACCGCGAATGAATCGGATGATGAGGGGTTTACCTCCGCTCATCTGTCGGTTGTTGCTGAAATGGAATATCCCGGAACAGGAACCTTGCTGAAATATGTCATTCGGGCCTATCCGGATGCTCCGGGGCTGCACACGCAGATTTGGCTGAAAGGTGAACCGCAAGAGGTTAAACCTGCCGCCGGCGCCGTATCGATCGATGTCGTATCGGGCAAGCCGCATCAAATTCCGGCGGGCCGGCCGGAGCATGCCGTTGCCCCGGCCTGCCACACGTCCACTCTTTTTCAGGGCAAAGAGGTGGAACTGAAGATTGAGGGCCTGGACCATCGACGGGCGTACAAAGCGATGCTCTCCTGGTGGGATACGGGAAGCGGAAAAAGGCGGACCCAATCGGTCAGCGTGTTGAGCATGGACGGGGAAAGTGCGCGACAGGTGATACCGCCCACGGCACTGCCGTCGTTCCGCGATCAGGCGATGCCTTCGGAAGCGGGGTTTGCAATTCCTCCGGAAGTCCGCATCGGGGATACCGTGCGGGTTAAGATCCGTAAGGAGCAAGGCGTCAATGCTCACCTGTCGGAATTCTGGATCTATGAAGAGGGCCGAGCTGCTGAACCGCCGGCCTTGCGCGGAGATCCGGAGCGCATCAACGCGCTCAGGACGCAGTCGCCGGAAGGGTATCATTTGGCGGCCTACCTGGATTGCGGCGGGGCGGATCCGGTTGAACAGCGCGCGGCATCCACAGGCGTCAACCGCGTCGATTTTCTTCCAATGTCTGGAAACCGGATAACCGCCTTCGGATATTTCAACGATACCCAGCACCGTCACACGCCGGAGCATCACATGTATCGTGAGGAAGTGCTCAGGGAACCTGCTGTGGACTGGGCGAGTGTTTTGTTTGCGGACAGCGGACAGGGCGGGCTGGCGTGGGTCAAAGAATCGCATAAATGCGTGAACCGCCCGGGCGTCGATACGGGCGCATTTATTTCCGATGCGGCCGGCTGGTCGAATACCGGTTCGGCCCTGTCGGCGGCGGATCTCTCGCCCGATGCGTACCGCTGGTGCTGGGCCGCATGGACGGTGCTCTATCCGGAAGACTCGCAGTATCAGCGGGAGCTGGCGATGAAACAGTTTGATCGCGCCCGGTTTCCGGTCGACCCGCAGCGCGATGTTTTTGTGAAGGCGAATACCTGGGGCAGCGGCAACAGTGCCGGGGAGTCGATAGCCATGGCGGCGGAGACGGAAGTGCTGAAAGAGATCCAGTCTGTGGCGGACCTGGGAATTGATGTGCTGCAGATTGATGACGGCTGGCAGTTCGGCCGCAGCGCCATGCCTCAAAAAAAATCGGCGGAATGGCGGGTTCGCTCCGACTGGTATCCCGACGGGTGGAAAAATGTCGTCGACGCGGCGGCCGAGAAAGAAGTAAAGCTGGGGCTGTGGACGGCGGCCCGGGCGGG
>JBFJYX010000342.1:0-3404 GCA_041622415.1 Pontiella sp. | reverse complement strand
GCGCGCGCCGGCCCGTTATCCGACAGGAAAACCACCAGCGTATTTTCGGCGATGCCGGCCTCGTCCACGGCCGCCACTACCCGGCCGACGCTGTGATCGAGTTCCTGAACAAAATCGATATACGTCCCCGCCCGACCTTTAACCCCGGATTTGCCCTTGAAGGTTTTGCTCGGCAGCAGCGGGCCGTGGGCAATGTGGTGCGCAAAGTAGATAAAGAACGGCTGCTCATGATCCTGTTTGATAAAATCAACAATCTCATCGGTATAGAGATCCGTCACCTTTTCAAAAGCGACATCCTTTTCAACCACCTCGCGGTTCCGGTAGATCGTCCGTTCGTCGACCCGATCCTTCTGCGTGGCATAATTGCTGTACAGCCCCAGGTATTCATCAAACCCGGCGTCGAGCGGATGCGAACCCTCCACATGAAATCCGAGGTGCCATTTGCCCACCATCTTCGTGTGATAGCCGGCCGACTTCAGCAGCTCGGCCATGGTCACCTCGTCCGGCGCAATGCCGTACTTTTCATATTTCGGCAGGGGGTGCCGCGAAATCGGATGACCGCAGCGCATCGGATAGCGGCCGGTCATCAGTGCGGCCCGCGAGGGACCGCACACATTGGCCGCCACCAGGCAGTCAGTTGAACGCAAGCCCTGTTCGGCCAGGCGGTCAATGGCCGGCGTTTTCACCGGCGCCCCGTAACAGCCCAGGTCCCCATAGCCCAGGTCATCGGCAAAGATCAGAATAATATTCGGCTGAGCCTGTCCCCAGGCCGCAAGCCCGAACATCAGGCCCGCCGCAACCACCGCCATCCTTGTTTTTACAGTCATCACATCCCCGCCGATCGGTTGATCTACTTTTTCTTCTTCTTATCCTTCGATTCGTTCAGCAGGGGATCGTCCAGTTTTTTACTCAACACCGTCAGCGCCTCGCGCATCTGTTTCAGCTTGGCGGCATACTCCGGATTCTTGGCCAGGTCGTTCATCTCGTTCGGATCTTTTTTCAGGTTGAAGAGACGTTCGACGTCGGCGGTGGGATAGGAAATAAACTTCCAGTCGCCCCGGGTAATCATCCGCTGGCGGTTCATGTAGGCCCCGTAGATTTCCGGATAGTGTTCATCCGCTTCGCCGCGCAGCAGCGGCAGCAGGCTTTTGAAATCAACCCCGTCCATTGGCGCGCCGGCCAGATCAAGCGACGTGGCCATCGCATCCTGCAGGTAGATCGGCGCATCGATTTTGATGCCCGGCTTTACATCCGGCCCGACCACCAGGAACGGCACGCGCACACTGTGATCATACATATTCTGTTTGCCGGACAGCCCGTGATGCCCCACGGCCAGCCCGTGGTCGGCCGTGAATACAATATAGGTATTGTCCGCTTTGCCCGATTTTTCCAGGGCCTGGAAAATCCGGCCGATCTGGTCATCCATATGGGTGATCAGCGCAAAGTATTCCTGACGATGGATCTTCACGGCATATTCCGTACGGGGGTACGGCATCAGCTTTTCATCGCGCAGTTTCAGGCCGCAGATCTTATCGGCATACGGATATTGCGGCAGGAAGTTTTCCGGCAGCTGAATGCGGTCGAGCGGATAACGGTCGATATATTCCTTCGGCGACTGACGCGGGTCATGCGAGGCATTGAACGCCAGATACATGAAGAACGGTTTATCGTCCTGCGCCGCGGCTTCCAGATAGCCGACCGCGTCGTTGGCAAGCACCTCGCTCCAGTGGGTGCCGCCCTCCCAGAATCCGCCATATTTGGTCTCCCAGGGTTTCCAGCCGTTTTCATAATCCTCCGGGCTTTTCGGACGGTTATATCCCTCGGGCGTCTGCTTCGGCATACCGCCGCGGACATGCTGCGCCACATCAAACAGCGGCTCCGCATTCACGCCCGGGACGTGCCATTTTCCGGTGATGTAGGTCTGGTAGCCCGCATCCTGCATGCGCTGCGACCACATGCGTTTCGAGCTCGCGCCGGCTTTGACCCCATCCTGGGCCTGCCAGACAAACCGGCCGGAGTTGAGCATCGAGCGGCTGGCCGCACAGACGGCCCCGCCCCAGGCGCCCATATTATAGGCATGCGTAAAGCTGGCCCCGTTTTCAACCAGCTTATCGAGATTCGGCGTATCGATGTCCAGCATCCCGGCTGCCCCGATCGTCTCGTAACTCATATCATCCGCAAAAATAAACAGTACATTCGGCTGCCCGGCTTCCGCCCGGGCTGAATGCATCACGCCCACGGTCAGGCACGCCGCCGCAACGGCAATCACTTTAACATTGGTTTTCATATTCAGTTCCCTGGTTGAAATTACGAAATACACGAATCGCACGGCCGCTGATCCGCTGTCATTTTCTCACCGTCAATGGTTTTGGATCCGCCGCCACGCCCGCGGGCCGGCGGTTTTTCGCCAGCTCCTCCTCGAAGGAGGCCGCGTACAAACGAAGACGCTCCACAACCTCGGGATGGGACGCCAAAACATTGGTCTTTTCGCCCATATCCGCATCTAAATCGTATAAAGCCATGATCGGAGAGCTCGATCCCTTGCCCCGGCGGGCGGAGGCCTTCCCTTGCGCCCGGCCGAAGTGCAGCTTCCATTTGCCCGACCGCACCGCCTTGAGCTGATTCCCCTTGTAGTAGAAAAACGCTTCGTGCGGCGTTGCGGCCTGTTCCGTCAGCACCGGCCAGATATCCCGGCCGTCAATCACCCGGTCCGTCGGCATTTCAGCCCCGGCGAGTTTTCCAAAGGTTGGAAAAAGATCCATTGCCGTGATGAGCTCATCAATGGTCTGCCCGGCCGGAATGCTGCCCGGCCGGCGGATAATGCCCGGCACCCGCATGCCGCCCTCATACGAACTGCCTTTTTGGCCCGTCAGCGGAACCGTTTTCCCGACCGACGGCCCGTTGTCGGACGTGAAAATCACGACAGTGTTTTCATCGAGCCCGTTGGCTTTCAGCGCATCGAGGATCTGACCGACCGACCAGTCGATTTCACTGATGGCATAGTTGTAGATTTTATCGCGCGTCAAATAATCGATACGCTTTTCATTTTCCAGTTTGGCTTTGATGGCTGCCGGCACCTCTTCCATAAACGGCGGCGACATATGAATCGGCCGATGCGGAACCGGGTGCGGAATGTAGAGAAAAAACGGTTCGTCTTTATGCCGTCCGATAAAGTCCACCGCCCGCTCGGTGATCCGCTTCGTCAGGTAATCCGCATCGGGCTCCTCTTCAATCACCGTCTCCATTTCCATCAGCGGCAGTGGCGGAAAATGATGTTTCTTATCGTTGCCGTGAAACGGATGAATGTCGTGACTGTAGGGAATCCCGAAAAATTCATCAAATCCCTGGCGCGTCGGCAGGAACTCCGGCTGGTCGCCCAGGTGCCACTTGCCGAACAGGCCGGT
>JBFJYX010000341.1:0-3416 GCA_041622415.1 Pontiella sp. | reverse complement strand
GCCTTCAGGCGCTCCTGCTCGGCCTTGCGTTTGGCCTCTTCTTCGGCTTTGCGCTTGGCCTCCTCCTGACGCTTCCGCTCCAAAGCCGCGCTGCGCCTGCGCGCCTCCTCAGCCTTTTTAAGGGCCTCGGCTTTTTTCTTCGCGTCGGCGTCCACCACGTCCATTTTACTCCTGAGCGCGGCCAGCGTATCCTCGGGATAATCATCGACATTGATCACCAACCGGCTCAACCGCAGCGGATTGATCTGACTGATAAACGTATTCTTTGAACGGTTTTCGATCCGGACGTTGGCCAGCTTCAGTTCCTCCAGCCGCAAGCCGCGGATCTCGTACAGGCTCTCGATGCCGGTATTGCTGAGGTCCAGGGATTTCAGCCCCAGCGGGGCCAGTACATTCCGCCGGTAGACCCCGATAATATTGATCGAAAAGACGGTGTAGGGCGAATCGGACAAATCCAGGGTATTGCCGTCTTTGGCATAGGTCATCTTCAGGCCGTTCTTTTTCGCGTAGCTGCTGTAGTTCAGCTTATCCAGCACCGCCGCAGCCAGCGGTTCATACTCCTCCGCTTTCGCCCGGGAAGGCCGGCGGCGCATGTGATGGTAGTAGACATAATACAGCGTCATCTGATTGGCCGTCTTCGCCTCGTAAAACAGTTCGGCGAGCTGTTTATCGGTGAGCTGGCGTTTATCAACCGGCTTAATCTGCGCATACTTTTCGCTCAGCTCCCGGAGCTGACCGATCCGCCTCGATTCACCGGCCATGGCAAAACATTCATTCGCGATGTTAAATTCCTGCAGCACAAAATGCAGGATACCCTTCTGCTCATAAAGGTTCTGCCGCTTCACGGTATCGACATTTTCCTTCAAGCCGGTTTCCAGCAGCTGGATCATCGACGCCGCATTCACGAAGTCGCGGCTCCGGACCGTGTAGGAGACCGCCTCCCCGAGGTTTTCGCCCAGCTGCTGCCGCTGCCGCTGCTCTTTGATAAACAGCTGAAAATTCGCCTCGGCATTTTTACGCTGGGCAACCGCCTCGGCCTTCTCCCGGCTGATGGCCACCAGGTTGCCGCCGATCACAGATGCCAGAAGGATCAGAAAGAAAATGAGCAGGAACGCCAGGCGGCTGTGACGCTGCAGCAGCAGCGATGTGCGCGTTATCGGCCCGGCATGCTCGGCCCGGGTCGGATGCCCCGTCAGGAAAAGCTGAATATCACGCCGCAGGTCCAGCACACGGTCGTAGCGCGCTTCGGGATCCAGCGCGAGCGCCTTCAGGATAACCGCAACGAGGCTTTTCGGTACGCGCCGGTCCGGCCGCCGGCGCCGCGGCGAAATAATTTTTCCGGCCCGCGTATTCTGAACCACTTCGTTCGCCGAATCCCCCTCCACCGGCAGTTCATAAGTCAGCAGGTTATAGAGCAGCGCACCCAGCGCATAGATATCCGTTTTCTCGGTCTTCCCGCCATACGCCAGCGTCTGCTCGGGCGCCATGAATCCCGGCGTCCCCTTCATCGTGCCCGACAGGGTCATATCATTGAGCACATCCCCGTCCAGCTCGGTAGACTCATCCCCGTCCTGCTCTTCCGGCATGTACTGCACGCGCGCCAGGCCCCAGTCGCAGACCAGCACCTCGCCGAACTCACCCACCCGGATATTGTCCGGCTTAATGTCCAGATGCAGCACATTGCGCGAATGGGCGTAGGCGATCGCATCGCACACTTTCACAAAAATATTGAGCAGCGTTTCGAGCGGATAGCGTTTCCGGTAATCGCCCTCGCCCTTTTGCAGATTGCGGATGATCGACTTCAGGCTGTCGCCGGGAATCAGCTCCATGGAGAAAAAAGGCTCCCCCTGTTCATCCAGCCCCATGTTGTAGACCGGCATGATATTCGGGTGCGCCAGGTTGGCCGTCAGGCGGGCTTCGCGGAGAAACTGCTCCAAATCCTGGGGCGATTTATTCCGGACCGCCCGCGCCATGGCGATCCGGCGGTCGAGGCGCCGGTCATGCACCAGCGAAATCTTTTTTTCGCCGCCCTCGGCAATTTTTTTCAGCTCGCGGTAGCGCGCGTCATCCTTTTTCAGGGAGTTCAGAATCGGGGTCAGCGACTCGATTTCCTGCTCCGACATGGAGAGCTCTTCGGTATGGTAAAAACTCGCGAGCGTATCCATGCGCTCGCTGAATTTCTGCTCCAGTTCCTTGCTGTCCCCGTCCGTCATAACGCTTCCAATGGTTGGAAACCCGCATTATATCCGCTTTCCAGCCATTGGAAACCGTTAAACCGCAGGAAAAATAGAGAGCAGTTCGGCCGGGTCGTGAACCAGGAAATCGGGCTTGGCCTTTTCCAGCGCCTCGCGCGTATTCAGTCCCCAGGAAACCGCCACCGTCCGGGCCCCGGCATGGCGGGCGCTCTCCACATCCACCGTGGTATCGCCCACATAGTAGAGCTCATCCGGATTCAGCCCCTTCTTGGCGATATACTTTTCCACCCGCCGCTTTTTGCTCAGGATCGCCCGCGTGGATTCCACCTCGTCAAACCAGCTGATCTGGTGCTCCGCCAGAAAGCGCAGCACATTTTCGCGCCGGTTCGACGTCAGGATATCCATAAAATAGCGCCCGCTCTTATGGATCTGCGTCAGCACCTCCACCAGGCCGTGCGGCGGCAGGATCTGGTCCATCGAATCGTGCATCCTGCGCCGGGCATGGATGGCAATCAGCGGAACCTTCCACACTGGTATACCGACAAATTCGATAAATTCACGGACACTCATGTGCCGCGCCGCCTCAATCTCCGCTTCCGGCAGATGACGGTAACCGTACACCGACGAAAGCCCGTTGAAAACTTCATGAATCAGCATCATGGTTTCCGCGAGCGTTCCGTCAAAATCAAACAGGATGGTTTTTTTCTGATCTTTCATGCGTTCCTGAAGATACGATGGACCCCGTGTCAAAACCAGTAGATTCAGGACGTCTTATTCAGGCATAAGAGAGCCGTGAAAAGCCTGTACTTCAACCCGCCCAATCCGTTTAATGGAACCATCATGATTTTATGGAAAAAACTGACCCTCTCACTGTCTGCCGTGCTGGCGGCAACGGCCGCAACGCAGGCCATTGATTTCACCGCCCAGGGCGAATACCTCGGCTCGTCCGACTGCATCGTCTGCCACGAACGCTTTTACGAGCTCTGGAGCACCTCCCACCACGGCAAAGCCATGGAGGCGTTCAGCGCACGCCTTGTGAAAACGCTCACACCGATGAAGGAACCGATGAAAATCGGCAGCGAAGAATTCATCGTGGTTTTCGATGACCAGGGCGGCGTCCTGAAAGGCACGTTTGAAGACGGCACCCAAAAAGAGTGGCGCATCCGCCACTCCTTCGGCGGACGTAATGTGCGCTATTTCCTGATTCCGATGGATAAAGGT
>JBFJYX010000340.1:0-3431 GCA_041622415.1 Pontiella sp. | reverse complement strand
CCTTTGGTGGTGGAGAGCAGGATCAGATTGGCATTGAGCTCAATGCCGAGCATTTCCAGTATGTTGGGCAGGGTGGCGATGACCGCCATGCCGAGGCTGTTATCCGCTACCCCGGGGCCGACGATTTCGTCGGCAAGCACGCTGGTTGCATGATCGACCTTATTTGAATAAACCGAGTCGGCGTGGGCGACCAGCAGGATGTTTCGGTTGAGGTCTTTTCCGGGAATAATGCCGACGCCGTTTCCGGCTTCGTCGGTCGAGATGGTATCGAGCCCGCATTCGAGCATGCGCTGGAGCATCATTTTAACGCGTTCCTCTTCTTCAAAGGTCGGCGAAGGAATTTCGCTGAGCATGATGAGGTTGGCGATGAGGGTTTCCTGAATGCCCGTGAGTTTATCGGGCAGGGTGGGGAGCAGGTCGAGAATTTCGTCAATGCTTCCGAATTTGGTTTCCATAGAGTTCCTTATTTTTTTATGTGGATTCAGTCTAAGGTTTGCGGCAGGGGCATGCAACCCGCATGTACTTTTTTGTGTTCGCGGATAATAAAACGACAAATATGCTTTTCATGTAAAACGGTGTGTCTATGCTTTCGGCAACCATTCAGAGGCGAACATGAGCGAAAATATCGGATTTGTTTCAACGCGCTTTGCCGGCACCGACGGTGTCTCCCTGGAGAGCGCAAAGTGGGCTAAAGTTTTATGGGATCATGAGTTCAGGAGCTTCTGGTATGCCGGTCGATTGGACCGCGCACCTGACGTCAGCTACTGCGTTCCGGAGGCCCATTTTGAACATCCGGAAAATGTCTGGATCAATGAGCGCATCTGGGGGAAAACCTTTCGCGATCCGGTGGTCAGCCGCCGCATTCGCGATATGGCGGAATATCTCAAAACCACGCTGTATGAATTTGTGAACCGGTTTGATCTGCGCATCCTGATTTTTCAGAACTCGCTGACGATTCCGATGCATGTTCCGCTCGGCGTTGCCATTACCGAATTTCTTGCAGAAACCCGCATACCATCGATTGCGCATCACCATGACTTTTTCTGGGAACGAGTCCGTTTTTCGGTGAACGGTGTGCCGGACTTTCTGGATATGGCGTTTCCGCCGCGTGATGACGAGCTGCAGCATGTGGTTATCAACCAGGCGGCGCGGGAGGAACTCTCGTGGCGCAAGGGGCTGTCCTCGGAACTGATTCCGAACGTCTTCGATTTTGAAACTCCGCCGCCGCAGCCCGATGAATACACCAAGGGGCTGCGTGCCGACCTGGGTTTTGCGGAGGATGATATCCTGATTCTCCAGCCCACCCGGATTGTTCCGCGCAAGGGCATCGAGCACTCCATCAAGCTGCTGGAAACACTGAATGACCCGCGCATGATCCTGGTGATTTCCCATGCCGGCGGAGACGAGGGGTATGAATATCAGCACATGCTCGAAGAGCTGGCGCACGATTCCGGGGTGAAGCTGAGAATCATTGACGACCGTATCGGTGAAATCCGCCAGAAGAATTCCAAAGGGCAGAAAATCTATACGCTGTGGGACCTCTATCCGTTTGTTGATTTCGTGACCTATCCCAGCCTCTATGAAGGCTTCGGCAATGCGTTCCTGGAAGCGGTTTATTTTAAGCTGCCGATCCTGATCAACCGCTACTCGATCTTTGCACGCGATATTGAGCCCAAGGGATTCCGCGTACCGCTGATGGACGGCTACCTGACCAAAGAGGTTGTGGATGATGTCCGGCGCCTGCTCGATGATCCGGTTTATCGCAAGGTGACGGTGGAGCACAACTATGCCGTCGCCAACCGCTTCTTCAGTTATTCCGTTCTGCGGCGCAGCCTCCGCACGCTCATCACCAACATCAAGGGATTGGAAACATGATCAAGAATCTCGATATCCAGGCATTGGAACGGATGCGCACCCGGTTTAACCGGCTCTACGGTCCGCAGGAAGTGGAACATCTGCTGGAGCGGATGGTGCAGCTGATCGGCCGCTACGGCATCGGGCTCGAAGGTTTCAGTAAAGCCGATCTGTGGGATGAAACCTCCTCGGTGCTGCTCACCTATGGCGACATGGTGCAGAACGGTGAAGAGGCCCCGCTGAAGGTGTTGAAACGTTTTGCGGATCAGCATCTGAGCGGCTCCATCAACACCATCCATATCCTGCCGTTTTATCCCTATACCTCGGACGACGGATTTTCCGTGGTGGATTACCGCGTGGTCGACCGCCGCCTGGGGAAATGGAACGATGTCGCTGAGCTTGGCCGCGGATTCCGCCTGATGTTTGACCTGGTGCTGAACCACTGTTCGCGCAGCAGCAAATGGTTCGTCGATTATGTGAACAACATTGCACCGTACCGGAACTATTTTATTGAAGAGGATCCGGAGACGGACCTGAGTGCGGTAACGCGGCCGCGCGCGCTGCCGCTGCTGACTCCGGTGCATACGCAGCACGGCGATACGCACGTCTGGACCACATTCAGTGATGACCAGATGGATCTCAATTTCGCCAATCCCGATGTACTGTTCGAGTTTCTCGACATCCTGCTTTTTTATGTGGCCAACGGGTCAACGATTATCCGCCTCGATGCCATTGCCTATCTCTGGAAAAAGCCCGGCACCAGCTGCATCCATCTCAAGCAGACCCATGAAGTGGTTAAGCTGATGCGCGACCTGATGGATATGGTGGCGCCGGAGGTGGTGCTGCTGACCGAAACGAATGTGCCGCACGAGGAAAACATTTCCTATTTCGGCAACGGCGACGAAGCGCACATGGTTTACCAGTTCAGCCTGCCGCCGCTGCTGCTCTACGGACTGACCAACGGCAATGCGTCCTACCTGACCAACTGGGCGGCCTCGCTGAATGACCTGCCGCCGAAATGCACCTACTTTAACTTTACCGCCTCCCACGACGGCATCGGCGTGCGCCCGCTGCAGGGCATTATTCCGAATGAGGAACTGATGAAGCTGGCCGACCGCGTCAAGTCGCTGGGCGGGCATGTTTCCATGAAAGCGAACTCCGACGGAACCGAGAGCCCCTATGAGCTGAACATCACCTATTTTGATGCCATGGGCGATAATCCGGAAACGGTAACCGATCAGCATATTGCGCGCTTCCTCTGTTCGCAGACCGTCGCGATGTCGCTGCGGGGCGTTCCGGCGGTCTATTTCCACAGCCTGACCGCAACCCGGAATAATTATGCCGGCGTCGAGGAAACCGGCCGGGCCCGGACCATCAACCGCCTGAAATGGAATGAAGAAGAGCTGGAAACGCTGCTGGCGGATTCCGGCTCCACCGCCGCGAGAGTGCTGAAGGAATACTGTAACCGCCTGCACATCCGTTCGCAGTGCAAAGCGTTCCATCCCGACGCCGGGCAGCAGGTCATCAATATCGGGCCCGAATGGTTTGTGGTGGAGCGGGAATGGAAGGACGAGCGG
>JBFJYX010000339.1:0-3442 GCA_041622415.1 Pontiella sp. | reverse complement strand
TGAAGAGATTGCCGTGTTCCAGGCCTTTGCTCAGACGGTGGCGAAGGGCTCGGATCAGTTTATCGTGCTCGATACCGCGCCGACCGGCCACACCCTGCTGCTGCTGGATTCGACGGAGGCGTATCACCGCGAGGTGGCCAAGTCGGCCGACGATATTCCGGCCGAAGTGAAAGAGCTGCTGCCGCGCATTCGCGATCCGGAATTTACGAAGGTGCTGATTGTTGCGCTGCCGGAAGCGACGCCGACGCACGAGGCCGAAGACCTGCAGCGCGACCTGCGCCGCGCGGGTATTGAGCCGTTCGGCTGGATCATCAACCGCAGCTTTGCCGTATCGGGAACCGAAGATCCGGTGCTCTGCGCCAAGGGCCTGCATGAAACGACGTACATCGCCGAAATCGCCAACGGGCTTTCGGAAAAACAGACCGTGATTTCGCCGTGGGTTGGAACCGAGCTGTCCGGTACGGAAAGCCTGAAACTGCTGACGGGTTCCGGGGTTATGGATCCGGTGGGTTAAAAGTGTTTATTGTCATTCGACAGGGCCGCCTGGTTTTCGTACCAAGCGGCCTTTACTTTGTTTACAGGAGAGCTGGATGCGTTATTGGTTGGCCATGCCGGCCTTCCGGTTTATCAGGCACTCGACGGGCCGCAGCTTGAAACTGATGGGAAGGTCATTGCCGGGCTGCAGTTGTCCTTCTGAAACCGGTACTTATCCGGCAGAACTGAAACGGGAATTCGACCCGTTTGTTAGTATATAGATCTTCCAGAGGTTGGAAACGGGATGAACGTAGAAGTCGAACATCGGTTTTCGGATAAAGACACGGGTTGCGAGCGTCCGCATCGGCACGACTATGCCGTGCTTTCGACGGTGACCGGCGGGCGGATTGAACTGAATGTGCGGGGCACAACGGTTTCTTTGGTGCCGGGCATCCTCTGCCTGATTCCGCCGGATACCCTGCATCATGTGGTTTCTTTTTCTTCCTCATTCAGCGGGGTGCATACCCTATCCATTTTGAAACTTCCTGAAAATTTAAAACAACTGATGCATCGCCTGCCGCGCCGGGAAATTCTGATGCGGGACGAGGCGGTTTGTGCTGAATTGATCGAGCGGGATGCGGCGCGTTTCGTGGAGGATTTTATGGCGGAGATCTGCCTTTATGGGTCCATGCCGGCCATTCAGGAGGGGAGCGCTTCCAGGCATTGGACGGCCGAACGCATTAAGAATTTTCTGGATTCGGATCGGGAAGCGGCGGATGCCTCGTCGTTTATTGAAACCACCTTACCGCATACCAAAGAGCATTGTAACCGGCTGTTCAAGGCCGCGTATGGAACCACCATTCAATCTTATCAGCTGATGCTGAAGGCGGAGCGGGCGCGGGTTTTGCTGCAATCTGACCGGCCGCTGAGCGAAGTGGCGCTGGAGGCGGGCTTTTATGATCAAAGTCATCTGACCCGAATTTTTAAGGGCCTGTTTCAGCTGACACCGGAGGCGTATCGGGACCAACTGGAGAAGTAACATCAGTCTCATACAATTGCACTTTTCCGCGTCGTGATAGAACGGGTGAATCAGTCAATTAACCCATCACGGAACAACAGGAAGGAAGAGGTGAGGCGTATGAAGAAACATGAGCAGGAAATTATCGATCAGTTTTCGAAACAGGCGATTCCCTTCACGAAACTGCCGGGGCATTTGGATTCGATTCAGCAGTTGATTAAACGGAGCGGTGTTTCGAAAAAAGATACCGTATTGGATGTGGCCTGCGGTCCGGGCATGGTGGCCTGCGAATTTGCAAAGCTGGCCGACCGGGTCGAAGGCATTGACCTCGTTGAACAGATGATTGAGCAGGCCCGGTTGCGTCAGGCGCAGGAAGGGCTGGAAAATATTGCGTGGAAAACGGGCTCTGTGGATCGGCTGCCCTATGCCGACGACGCATTTTCCATCGTGATCACCCGCTACAGCTTTCATCACTTTTTAAATCCGCCGGCGGTGCTGCGGGAAATGATCCGGGTTTGCCGTCCGGGCGGCACGGTGCTGGTGGCCGATGTTTCGATGCCGGAGGATAAGGTGCATGCGTTTAATCAGATGGAACGGCTGCGCGATCCGTCGCATACCGCCGCATTGTCGGATTCGGTCTGGGCCGATTTGCTGGCCGGTTCGGGGTTGAACGATCTGCAGCACAGCCGCTATGCGGTGAACATGGAGCTGGAAGCGCAGTTGAAGGCCTCGTTTCCAAAGGCTGGAGATGCAGATAAAATCCGGGAATTATTCCGGGAGGATATTGGAAAAAACAGAATGGGAGTGGATGCCCGGCGGGAGAGTGGTTCGATTTACTACACCTATCCCATCGCGATTTATACGGGGACGAAGCGGCCCGGATTTTGTTGCTGAATATTCATTTATTGATCCGGGTCAAGGCGCTCTTTTGAAGGACGGTTATCCTTTTCAGTTTTAGGGAGATGAAAGGGCATGATGTGGAATAAGGCCGACCTGTTGAGAAAACTGAAGAGTGCAAATTTCCTGCGGAGGCTGGTGCAGCTGATCTTTATGGCAACAACGGTTTGGATCGGCTTCCGGTTTTATCAGTTTTACTGTCAGCTGGCCGCCGGGGCGGAGCAGGTGATTGAACGGCCGCCGGGGGTGGAGGCGTTTCTGCCGATCAGTTCGCTGATGAGCCTGAAACTCTTGATCGTTTCCGGTGATTTCAACCGCATTCATCCGGCGGGACTGGTTCTGTTTCTTGTGATTCTGCTGACGGCGCTGTTGCTCAAGCGGGGCTTCTGCAGCTGGGTATGTCCGATCGGTCTGCTCAATGAATTCATGAACGGTGCGCAGAAGCTGCTGTTCCGTCAGCCGCTGGTGGTGCGGCGCTGGTTCGACTATCTGCTGCGCAGTATCAAATATCTGCTGCTCGGGTTTTTCTGTTGGATCATTCTGCTGAAGATGCCCGGGTCCGCCCTGAAGGCGTTTATCTACAGTCCCTATAACGAGATAGCCGACCTGAAAATGCTGGTCTTCTTTCTGGATCCATCCACGACCACCATCGTGGTGCTTTCAGTGCTCACGCTGCTGGCCCTGCTGATCCGCAACGCGTGGTGCCGCTATCTCTGTCCCTACGGTGCGCTGCTCGGGATGACCAGCTGGCTGAGCCCCTGGAAAATCCGGCGGAATGCCGATAGCTGCATCGACTGTAAAAAATGCACGAAAGCCTGTCCGGCCAGTATACCTGTTCATCGTGCGGGGACGGTCCGGTCCGATGAATGCCACGCCTGTCTGCAGTGCGTGGCGGCCTGCCCGGTTAAAGAGACGCTGCAATTGAGCGCGCGGGGGCATCGCTTCGTGATTCGGCCCTGGATGTATGCCGTACTCATCGGGGTGCTCTTTTTCGGCTGCGTGGGGGTCGCGCAGCTGGGCGGAATCTGGCAGAACGATATTCCGTTGGACCGC
>JBFJYX010000338.1:0-3446 GCA_041622415.1 Pontiella sp. | reverse complement strand
GGGGCGGAATGGCGGGGCCTTGCTTTACATCCCGGGTCCGGTCCTCGATGATGTACGCCGGATTGCCGGAGGCAGCGAAAACAGCAGATTTCTGTTCGAGGGGCTATGGGCCGAAAAAGAAAACGAAAAAAATCCAGACGTTGGAAAATTTCCAAACATTGGAAAGTGGTTCCCGCGGTTTTGGTCATCTGCTGGCTGGTGGTCGAAGGGCGGTTCTGGATACCCGGGTTTCCACGCCCGCCGAAAAAGGGGGCACCTGTTGAGGTTGTAATGAAAACGACCTCATACTGCCATTGCCGCCGCTGCTGCAGTTATCATTGGTTTCTGATCCTGCCGTTTCAGCGGACCGGCACATTCGGGTTCAGGATCAAGCATGTGGGTAAAACCTCTTCCGGGGCCATGGTCCGGCCAGGGACGCTGGCGGCGGATACCTCGATCTATCCCTACGGAACCGTGATGTATATCCCCGGCTACGGGTACGGGGTGGTGGAAGACACCGGCAGCGACATTCGGGGGCAGCATATCGATCTGTACCGGCCGAATCACTGGTTTGCCCGTGCCTGGGGTGTGCGCAGAAAAAAGATAAAGGTCTGGCTGCCTGCAAAATCAGAGCAGAAGGTGCAGCGGGAGACGGGGAGCCGGGCCGCTGACTATTGCTCCGGCAGTTAAATATTGTGACTGACCGGATTGGTTTTTTAACCGCAAAGGAACGCAGAGAGCGCAGAAAAAAAACAGGGTGATAGGCATCTTTGTGTTCCTTACGTTCTTTCGCGGTTAATCCCAATATTTAGTCGCCGAATCTATAAACGTGCCGCCGCCGACGGATCGGGTTTCCAATGACTGGAACCGCGCCCCGTATTTTCGGGGCGTTTTTTATATTCCGGCAGCACGAAAACGCTAAACGCGCCTTGCCTTGGTTCCGCCGTTTCCGTTATGAATATCGACCGCTTTTGAAAAGGGCTCATAGCTCAGTCGGTCAGAGCAGGAGACTCATAATCTCTTGGTCGGGGGTTCAAGTCCCTCTGAGCCCACCAATTTTCCCCTGCAACCGGTTTGGGTGCGGCGGTGTTGTTCAAAAGCCGATCATCCGCGGCCCGGATGGTGAAATTGGTAGACACAAGGGACTTAAACTCCCTCGGCTATTGCAGCTGTGCCGGTTCGAGTCCGGCTCCGGGCACCACTCTTTCTTTCGATTGTCCCGGGGACCGGAAGGTTCCAGTCCCCGGAAACTTTTTCGCTTATTTGGCCCAGGGCGCGGTGACGCGGTAGAAGCGCTGCGATGTGGTTACGGCATTAGTCTGGAGATGGACCGGTCCAAGCACGGGGCTTTCGATATCGACCCAGCTGTTGCTGACGAGCAGGTTGGTGGTGGCCTGCAGCTGGTAGAGGATGTTGGTCTGCGCATTCCATTCAATGTTGGCCAGGGTGTTTGAGACCGTGAAGCTGAGGTTGGTGATCTCCAGCGCCGGCGAGGGGATGGGCTGGTAGAGCGTGACTTCGTAGTCTTCCACTTCGCCGTCAGGCGCCATGCCTAAAGGAGAAAGGCCGCCTGCACTTGAAAGGCGGAACCGCGCAAAGCTGGGTCCGAGTTCGAGCGGTTCAGGCACGCTGTAGGAAATGCCTGTATTCGGTCCCGGCGTGAGCGCCAGGCTGACGAAGATCTGTTCGCCGGCATCGAACCAATCGCCGTCACCGTTAAAATCGATCCAGGCATCGAGCAGGCCGCCACTTGGACCGCCCAGTACATCCACCGTCGAGGAACTGCCGGCAATGATGTCGGAGGTAAAGACGACGCCGTCTTCATCATCCGTTCCGCCGGTATCGTCGCCCGTTGCGGCCGGATCGGGCTGGCCGTTGAACTCGGGATCCACGGAAGGCCCGAGGTACACGGTGGGTGAACCGGGCACGATGTGTCCGGCGCCGCCACTGCCGATATAGGTCGGGTAGAGCGGGTCGGGTGCGTCGCCGAAGTCGTACTTGGTTTCGTTATCGTCGATGATGACGCGATAGTCTTCAACTTCTCCGTCCGGGGCGGTGCCGTCGTACGAAAGTCCGGTGGCGGTGCTGAGCCGGAAGCGGGCATAGGTGACGCCGCCGCCAATGCCGGCAGGAACGGAAAAGACCAGGGAGGTGGGGCCCATGGGCATCGCCAGGTCCGCGATGATCTGCTCTCCGGGATCAGCCCAGTCCAAATCGCCGTTGAAGTCGATCCAGCCCTGCAGGTAGGAACCGGTGCTGGTGACGTTGATGACATCCAGCGTAGCCGGTGAGCCCGGAATAATGGAGGAGGTGAAGACGATGCCGTCCTCGTCGTTCTCAGCGTCGAAGTCATCGCCGACCGCGAGGAATGAAGGGATGCCGTTGGTTTCGGCGTCCCAGAAGTGGCCCAGCCATGCGGCATTGGTGTCGAGCATGGTGTGGTTGGCACCTCCGTTGACGGCCAGGGTCGGGTAGCCCGGTGTGACCGGGGAATCCGGGGCGTCGCCCCAGTCGGCCCCGGGTTCGGAAATATTGTGGAATACAGAGACATCGCTGCTCGTTGCTGTTGATTCCGGATAGGCGCTGCCATCGTCATAGCCGAGCGCGTCCACCCAGTTGCTGACTTTCAGCGAGGTGCTGCGGTTGGCCAGGATATCCGCGCCTTCAACGGCCGAGGTCAGAATGACGTAATACCGGGGGTCGGAAGGTGGAAGGCCGCCGGGGATGCTGAATTTAAGGATTCTGGTGGCACTGCCTCCGCCGGTCGGGATATCCCCGAAATCCCAGGTCGGGACCTGAAAGGCGCCGGGTTCCGAAAACTCAAGGGCATCTTTGTTCCAGCAATACCAGGCCCACTGGTCTTCGTTGTCGGCCACAATATAAACGCCGGGATACGGATCGGAGTAGGTCGGCGAGCCGCTGGGCAGCATGCTGATATCGGCCACGGCGAATTCCGCCGTGAGCTTGGTGTCGACGAGAGGCCCGTGGTATTCCCCGATGACGGAACGGTACTCGAAATGGGCATTGGATCCGTCCGCGGGCGTTCCCTCCGTCAGATCGTTGTCGTTGATGATGGTGGCTTCGATTTCAAAGCTCAGGATCGAGTCGGTGCCGAAGCTGCCGGAACCGTCGAGCACGATGGATTTCGCCACGCCGGCGATGGCCAGGCTGTCGGCTCCGCCGCCGCCGAATCCGAATTTGTTATCGTGAAACTCGTGCGAACGCGATTCCACGGCACCGGAGGTCAGGTTGGTGAACCATTGCCCGGCGGTTGAATACGGATCAATATCGGGGCCGTCTTTATCGCCCGAGGAGACCGGCGGTTCGGTGATATCGAGGGACGGGGCGGCCAGGATTCGGCTGCCGCTCGCGAACGCGAGGAATGCGCTTAAGGTGAGCGCGACGTGATGTTGCATTTTCATTGTACTGCTCCCTTCATGCTGCCCGGTACGGGTGGGTTCGGCTTG
>JBFJYX010000337.1:0-3457 GCA_041622415.1 Pontiella sp. | reverse complement strand
TGGTGCCTGCGGCTTCGGTCAGTTTCCGGTTCAGCCGTGCGGCAAATTTGCCGGTTTCGAGTTCGAGCAGTTCATCCGGGGCTTCCACCGCGACGGTCTGGTTGGTGCCGGTTTCATCTTCGCTGAAGGCGGTGGAGACAAACGCTCCGTGCCCCGCGGAAATGTTCAGGAATTTCAGGTCATCGTTGCTGCCGTATTGAACCCGGCCGATGCCGCCGAGCTGCGTATCCTCGAATTCGACCAGCAGGCCCAGCTGCCGGAACCGGTTCGTGATCATGCGCACGTCCACGTCCTGGGTGTCGTAATACCGCACCTTGACGTTTTTATTGTCGATTTTCATTTTTCCGGATTTGGACGTATCCAGCAGATACATGATTCCGCTGTACACATTGGTCTCTGAATTCAGGTCCCGGACCACCAGGAGTCCCTGTTGGTTGAAATGCTCAACCTTGCTTCCGTCGGCCGCGATTTCGCGCCCGGTGATCTTAATGTTGAGGACTGCGTCCGATGCGTAGGTGACGGCGGCGATCGACGCCAGCGCAATGAGTGCTGCTTTTTTCATGGTCTGCCTCCTGCGTTTTTTCGGTTTATTGCGCATGTACCCCGCATCCGCAATGGGGATCATACGCTTTCGGCGAGGGAGCGGTATGAAAAAATGGATGAAATCATGCTGCATGAAGCGGCCCGGCCGACCCTTAAAAAAAACGAAAACAAAGTTCCGGTTTTTGCTCAATATCCTTACAATCCGCTTCAATAACCCCGGCCGCATGGCGGGACTTGCACGGGCAGTGGCGGGCTCCGGAAAACGCTGTTAATGAATCGATATATAAATAGCGAAAAATCTGAGAGTGAGCTTGATGCCCAATAGGTCGAGGACTAGTATTTGCGGCTTGTTTATCAAATGTGTGCCTGTTTTGAGTAATAGATGATCGGTTTTTCCGATGAAATTCGAAATAATCGATTGCAATTGCTGGAAATTATTATAGGAATGCTCATCTATTCCTATAAAGGCGGAAATTAATCAGGGAATACAAGTAATGAGTATAAAAACATCGATATTATCTTCGATAGGTCAGAAGCTGCTGCTTGCGACCTCCGGACTGATAATGTTTCTTCTGTTTCTGATCCCTCACATGGGCGGGAACGTATTGTTTCTGTTCGGACCGGAACTGTTCAACTCCTATGCCCACCATCTGCACAAGCTGGTACCGATTGTCATCGGGATTGAAGTGCTGATGCTGGTCTCCATCTCCGTGCACATGATCATGGGTATCCGCGTGGTGCTGGCCAATAAAAAAGCGGCCGCGAAACGCCTCTCCCAGAAATCATCCGCCAAGCGTTCGCTTGCGGCGCGTCTGATGCCGGTTTCCGGCGTTATGATCTTCATTTTCATCGTCAAGCATCTGCTGGACTTCACCCTGGGTGGGGACAAAGCGGAAATCGACATGCACGGTGAAACAGGCTACGACGTCTACGGCATGGTGCTGGCGAAATTCCAGGATCCGGTTCACATGGCGTTTTACGTTCTGTTCATGGTCGCGGTCGGCCTGCACCTCAGCCATGCGCTGCAGAGTGCGTTGCAGACCTACGGCATCTTTGTCCCGCGTGAAGGAAGCAAAATCAAGAAAGTCTCAGCGGTCATCGCGACGCTGATGGCGGCGACGTTTGCTATCATTCCGATTGTTGCATTCACACGATAATTCAGGGGGACACCGATAACATGAAACTTGATGCAAAGATTCCAGAAGGCCCGATGGCCGAAAAGTGGACCAACCACAAATTTAACGTAAAGCTGGTTAACCCGGCCAACCGCCGTAAATACAACATCATCGTTGTCGGCACCGGTCTGGCCGGCGCTTCGGCGGCCGCCACGCTTTCCGAGCAGGGCTACAACGTAGACTGCTTTACTTATTCCGACAGCCCGCGCCGTGCGCACTCCATTGCGGCCCAGGGCGGTATCAACGCGGCCAAGAACTATCCGAACGACGGCGACTCCATTCACCGCCTGTTCTACGACACGGTTAAAGGCGGCGACTTCCGTTCGCGCGAAGCCAACGTACACCGTCTGGCCGAATGCTCGAACCTGATCATCGACCACTGTGTGGCGCAGGGCGTTCCGTTCGCCCGCGAATACGGCGGCTACCTCGCCAACCGCTCCTTCGGCGGCGCGCAGGTTTCCCGTACGTTCTACGCACGCGGTCAGACGGGTCAGCAGCTGCTGATCGGCGCTTACGGCGCACTGCAGAAAGAAGTCAAATCCGGCGGCGTTAAAATGTTCACCCGCTGCGAAGTGATTGACGTGGTCGTGATCGACGGCCAGGCCCGCGGTATTATTTCCCGCAACCTGGTGACCGGCGAGCTCACCCGCCACGTAGCGGACGCCGTCGTTCTCGCCACCGGCGGTTACGGCAACGTCTTCTTCCTGTCCACCAACGCGATGAACTGCAACGCTTCGGCTGCATGGCGCGTGTACAAGAAAGGGGCGGCATTTGCCAACCCGTGCTACACGCAGATTCACCCGACCTGTATTCCGGTTCACGGCGAATACCAGTCCAAGCTGACCCTGATGTCTGAGTCGCTCCGTAACGACGGCCGCATCTGGGTGCCGAAAGATAAAGAAGTTGCGGCGAAAATCCGTAAAGGCGAGCTGAAAGCTGCCGATATCGCTGAAGAAGACCGCGACTACTATCTGGAACGCAAGTACCCGAGCTTCGGCAACCTGGCACCGCGCGATATTTCCTCCCGCTCTGCGAAGGAAGCCTGCGACGACGGCCGCGGCATTGCCTCGACCGGCCTGGGTGTATTCCTCGATTTCCGTGATGCCATCGAGCGTCTCGGCAAGGATGTGATCGAAGCGCGTTACGGCAACCTGTTTGAGATGTATAACCGCATCACGGACGAGGATCCCTATACTACGCCGATGATGATCTACCCTGCGGTGCACTACACCATGGGCGGTCTCTGGGTGGACTACAACCTGATGACCACGGTTCCGGGCCTCTACGCTCTGGGCGAGTGTAACTTCTCCGACCACGGGGCCAACCGCCTCGGTGCTTCGGCCTTGATGCAGGGTCTGGCGGACGGTTATTTCGTGCTGCCGAACACCATCAACGACTACCTCGCATCCGAAACCTTCAAGAAGGTCGATACCGACCACGAAGAATTCGTGAAGAGCGAAGCCGAGGCTAAGGAAAAACTCGACAAGCTGCTCGCCATCAACGGCAAGCGCACGGTGGACGACTTCCATAAGGAACTCGGCCATGTGCTGTGGGAAAACTGCGGCATGGCCCGTAACGAAGAAGGGCTGAAAGAAGCCCTGAAGAAAATTCCGAAGATCCGCGAGGAATTCTGGAAAGACCTCAACGTTCCGGGTTCCGCGGACGACCTCAACCAGGCGCTGGAAAAAGCCAACCGCGTGGCCGACTTCATGGAATTTGCCGAGCTGATGGTAAAGGAT
>JBFJYX010000336.1:0-3473 GCA_041622415.1 Pontiella sp. | reverse complement strand
CGGCGCACGGTTTCGGACGGGTCGTCTTTGAGTTTTTCCAACAACTGGAAAACGGGGGCGGGGTTTTCAATAAACTGCGGGAGGCGGCAGCCCCAGGGCAGGCGCGGGCGGGTGCCCTCGGAAACGAGGCGCCGTACCTGCTCGTCGGGATCAGCGGTCCAGCGTTCCAGGGTTTGGAAGGTGAGATCGAAGTGGTGGATGATGAAGGGTCGGATGGCAAATTCGGCGGAGAAGAGGGCGGTGAGTTCTTTGAGCGTTTTCAGTGATACTTCCGGATGGCCGAGGCCGTATGCGGCGATGTAGTCGATGATGGGCCAGGCGGCAAAACTGCGCAGGTTGTCGTCGGGATCGCCGGGATCCCAGTGCGGTTTCATTTGTACAAAAAGGTCGGCGGTCTTCTCAAAATTGTCGGGCATCACCCGGTGCAGCACGGCGATCAGATGTTTTGTACGGTCCTTCAGTTCCAACGGGTTAAGTCCGTCGAGCGCCATTTTTCGGAAATCCTTTTCCGGAAAGGCGGGATAAACTTTTTTCAGGGAGCGGGCCATACGGTCGATGGATTCTTCGCCGAGCCCGTCTTTCATTAAGCGCTGTTCTGACATGGAGTTAGAAAAGCTGAAATAGCGCGGGGGGACAAGCCTGCGGCTTGTAAATGAGACCGGGTGTCAAAATAGGCTGACAGTGGCGCATCGCTTGCTTAGATTTAATCTCATTAAGATTAAGGAAATCCAAGGAGATGATATGCGATATGTATCCGTAATCCGCGCGTTGTTTTGCCTGGCTGTCGGCTCATCGGCCCATGCCGGCGTCGAGTACTGGAATGTGGTTAAGGCCGAAATCTATGAGCAGGCGGAGGACCATGTTCCGCCGGACAGCGCGTCCAATTATGTGCTGTATGTATCGGTTGAAACGACGGAGGCGTCGGATGCCGCGTCCATCGACCTCCGGGGCGGAAATATTCCGGGGACCTATTCACTGGAGCAGAATGACACAGAGTGGGAGCTGCTGGTGCTGTATCCTTCGAAGGCCGCGATGGATGCCGAGCTGCCCGGGTCGGCGAACTTTGAGCTGATTTTAAACGGGGCCGGCGGATCGGTTACGCAGGCGTTCACCTTCGGGGCGGATGATTTTGCTCCGGTTCCGTATTTGAAGGGGTCCGGTTTTTCGCGGGTGACCGCTCTGGATGTTCTTGAGCCGATAGAGATGAACTGGAATGACCCGGGAGAAGGTGTCGGGACGGCGGTGCAGCTCAACGAAGGGACGCTCTTTGACGGCGAGGAGGTTTTCTATGACGAGGTATATGAAAACCGGCTGTCGAGCTGGTTCTGGGGAGAGCTTGCGCCGGGAACATTTTATACCGGGGCCATCGAATTTGTGAAGGGCACCAATTTTTACGGAACGGGGTTTGCGGCGGATGGCGAAATTTCGTTCAACCGGTTGACGCAGTTCGCGATCGATACGGAAAATTCCGCGGTGGCGTTTGATGATTTTAACGATGATTCCGTGAATACCAACCTGTGGAGCCCGCCGTTCCCGGACGGTGCGGGGCTGTCGCTTTCAGAAACCAACGGTCAGTGGGTCTGGGCCGGCCTTGCGGGCGGGGAAGAGTCGATGGCCCGGGTTTGGGACGGCTGTCTCAGTGCCACGCAGGACTGGTCGGTGGCTGTGGATATCTACTGCCTGCCGGAACCGTCGGCGATGACGAACCGCGAATTGTGGATCGGGCTGGCGCTGCTGCCGGACGGTAATCTCGATCAGAATATGGCCGTGGAATATAACCTCGGTGAATGGGGCCGCTCGGTTTATACGGGGGTCAGCTCGAATGATACGGACATTATTTCGGCGGAGGAGCCGCTCGATGCCGCAGGGGTCTCCCTGAAGATTTCGTACGATGCCGATGCGCAGATGTTTTACAGCGCGTACAGCTTTGGCGGCGACTATGCGGTTCAGGAGGCCGTTCCGGCCGCGGCGTTTGCGGGGTCCGCATCGGACTTCTGTCCGGCGGTTTTCTTCGGCGGAACCAATGTGTCGGTGAGTGCCGGGCAGGTGACGATGGATAATTTCCGCGTGTATGAAGGCGTGGCGATGAGCAATGAAATCGGCCTGGTTGAGCTGGAGTTCCTGCACAGCTATGGCGACGGCACGATCTTTACGGAAGGCAACTGGATTAAGGTGGATGTCCAGACGAGCCATAATGTGAAACAGATGGAGGTGACCACCTCGGGCGGGGATTCCTTCGATGTTCCCCTGCAGGGGGAGGACGGCCCGGTTGCAAAATGGGATATTGACGTCGAGTTTCCTTTTGAAGACGCATGGGATTCGGCCAACGACGGCGTATGGACCCTGACGGTTGCGCTGGTCAACGGTTTCGTGGCGTCGGTTCAGTATCCGTTTTTGAAAGCCGACGGCAATCCGCTGCCGAACTTTTATCACAGCCCGGTTTTTGTTTCGCCGAGCCCGTCGAACGGCTCGCGCGTGAATACGAACGCATTCAGCTTTGCCTGGAACGCGGCGACGTCTGAAGCGAACCATATCTCGGTGGAAGAGATCATCGGGGATAATGAAACCGGCAGTTTTTCGCTGCTGTTTGCCGACGATGTGCCCGGTGCGGATCTCGAATTCCTGAATGTCGATTTTGACGGTCCGCTTTCAACGACCAATGCCGGACCGTTTACGCTGGGCGACGGCTTCCGCCGGGTGCGGATCAATGAAGGCTATGCGCGGGCGGCTTATAATGACGAGGGCCTGCCGTTCCTCGTGGTGAAAATCAACGAGGCCGATATTGTCTTTACCATCACCGGCGATGTGGATAACGACAAGATGGATGATGACTGGGAAATTCAGTATTTCGGTTCGACCAATGCGGTGAACGGCGGGGCGCTGGATAACTTTGACGGCGACGGGCTGAACAACCTGGAGGAATATATTGCCGGGGTGGATCCGACGGATTCCGGGTCGGTTTTTGCGATCTCCAATGCGGTGCCGGACAGCGAGGGCTTCACGGTGCAGTGGCCTGCGGTTGAAGGCCGCATTTATGATATCTACTGGACCGACAGCCTCGCGAATGAACCGCAGTATGTCACGAGTGTGCAGTGGCCGTTTGGGCAGTTCGATGATCCGGAAGCCGCGAACCGTACGCAGGGCTTTTACCTGATTGATGTCCGGCTGGCGGAGTAGCGGATGAGGTTTCCATTTCAATACCGCATTCGAATGCGGTCCGCGCTCCTGCTTCTGGCAGGTGCGGCGGGCTGCGTGGATACCGTGTCTGCCGGTGTGACGGAGTTCAAAGGGCGTTTCCGGCGGGAAGGGCTGGAAGCGGGGCTGGTGGATTCCGACGGGAAGGGCTGCGGTAAAGCGGTTTTTAAATTCACCGATTTCCGCTACAGCTTTTTTGTGCTTATGGGCGAACCGTGCGAGGTGTTTCAGTTTAATCATGAACTCCGTTATCTGAAGTTCCGCTGCCCGATGAACGG
>JBFJYX010000335.1:0-3486 GCA_041622415.1 Pontiella sp. | reverse complement strand
GTCTGCGCGGGTTTCATGGGGGCGGCGTTGATGCCGCGGCGCCGGATTTCCGCCAGCAGCAGTGCGCTGAGGGCGGTTTTGCCCACATCGGTATCGGTGCCTGTTATAAAGAGTCCGTTCATGTTTTACCCCTGATTTTCACTGATCCTGCGGAAAGATTCTCCAACAGATTAGAGGGAATCAGTGTAGATCAGCGGTTTTATTTTGTCAGCAGGAAGGTGGCGGTTTCGTAGGTGGCGACTACGCCGCCGTCGGAGGCGAACTCTTCCTGGTAGTCGGCGACGAGCCGGCTGAGCTCGCCGCGGGTGAGCGGCGCGTTGCCGGAACTGACCTTGCCGCCGGTGACGCCCTGTTCATGGATGGCCCGAAGAAAGGTGCGGGCATCGTCGTAGAGGATTTCCTCTTCGGCATGCTGGCGGCGCTCCAGTTTAAAGCCGACGGCCTGCAGTGCGTCGCGGGTTTCTTCGTAGGAGGGCAGGGTAAGGCCGGGCGTTTTTTCCGGGGCGATTTCGCGGCGGAGTTCGTGCAGTTCCCGCAGGGTGCCGCGGAGCATCATGCCCAGCGAGAAGGTGCCGCCGGGTTCCAGGGATTGGAAAATATTTTCAAAGGTGGCGGGCAGATCGGTCACCCAGTGCAGCGCGGCGCTGGAGACAATCAGGGGGTAGCGGTCGCCGCCCCAGTAGGTCTGGGCATCGCCGACGATCCAGTTGATGTGCGGGGAGGCGGCGAAGGCGGCGCGGCTGTGCGCAACCATCTTTTCCGCCACATCGACGGCATCGATCGGGACATCGGGGAAACGACCGGTCACCAGGCGGGTGAGCTGGCCGGTGCCGGCGCCCAGCTCCAGAATGTTTTCCGGATACATCTCGGGCAGCATGGACACCACGGATTGCGCCAGGGCCAGCTGGGGCCGGGCGTGGCGGTCGTAGGTCTCTGCTGCGGCTGAAAAGCGGTGTCCGATCATGGTTCAACGTTCCTTCAAATCAAGCGGGGCACCATGCTTGAAAACGGCGTCTAATGCAATCCCTTGCTTGCCTGTATCGGGGGGAACCCGCATACTGGCTAAAATGCTGAAAGCTGCAGATGATTGAAGATCTTGCCCAGATGATGAGTGTAACTCCCGGGACCGCCGAGCGCCTGGTTTATACGCTGGCCGCGTTTCTTTTCCTGTTTTTGCTGAAGGAAGTGACCTGCCGCCTCGTGAACCGGAAGGTCGAGGATGACAAGCGGCGCTACCACGCCCGTAAATCGATCACCTATGTGTATGGTGCGGTGGTGCTTATTGTGATTGCGACGATCTGGTTCCGGGGGATGTCCTCGCTCGGCACTTTTCTGGGCCTGGCCTCCGCCGGTCTGGCGGTGGCGCTGCATGATCCGATTTCCAACATTGCCGGCTTTTTCTTCATCGAGGCGCGCAAGCCGTTCCGGGTGGGGGATCGCGTGGAGATCGACGATACGAAGGGCGACGTCATTGACATCCGCCTGTTTCAGTTCAGCATTGTCGAGGTGGGAAACTGGGTGGATGCGGACCAGAGCACCGGGCGGATCATTCATGTGCCCAACAGCCTGGTCATGCGGAAACCGCTCGCGAATTCCCATGCCGGGTTTGAATATATCTGGAACGAGGTGCCCGTCCTGGTGACGTTTGAGAGTGACTGGAAAAAAGCGAAGCAGCTGCTGCTCGAAATCGGGCGGGAGAATACCGAGTTTTTATCGCAAGGCGCCCAGCAGCAGATTCGGCGGGCGGCGCAGAAATATCTGATCGTGGCCGGCAAGCTGACGCCGACGGTGTATACCGATGTGAAGGATTCCGGGGTCAGCCTGACGCTGCGGTATCTGGTGAATCCGCGCCAGCGCCGCGGCACCGAACAGAAAATCTGGGAAGAGCTGCTCGACGCATTTGCCGGGGAACCGGCGATTGACCTGGCTTATCCGACGACGCGGTATTATGTGCGCGGCGATACGCCCGCTTCAGTAAAGGATGACGACTGATGAATGACATGGTTGTGCATCGGCTGATTTATTCGGTCTGTTTCCTGGCGTTGAACTATCTGGTGTTTCTGCTGTTGAAACGTTCGGCCAAGAAGACGCAGCGCAAAAACGGCATTCGGCTGTCGCGCTATTACGCGATCCGCAAGGCGCTGCGGATCATTTTCATCGGCGTGGCCCTGGTGGGCGTGATTCTGATCTGGGGGCTGAGTTTCCGGCATATCTGGGTGTCGGTGTCGAGCGCCGTCGCGGTGATTGCCATCGCCTTTTTTGCGGTCTGGAGCCTGATCGGTAATATCCTTGCGGGCATCATCATCTTTTTTGCCTCGCCGTTCCGGATTGAGGATGAAATTGAAGTGATGCCCGATGCGATCAAAGGGGAGGTCATTGCGATCAACACCTTCTATACGGTGATCCGCGAAGCCGATGCCCATTTGATCCATGTGCCGAATTCGCTGTTTTTCCAGAAATATATCCGTGTGAAGGCCCGCAGTAAAACGGCGGGGGCAGCCAGCCCGGGCAGCATATGACCAGAGAAACCCTGCGACAGGTTTTAAACAGTACCGACCGCCGGTCCGGCCGGCTGTTTGCGTTTACGATTCAGTTTCTGATTCTCGTATCGCTCGTCTCTTTTTCCCTCGATACCCTGCCGGACCTTTCGGACCGGACGCACGAAATGCTTGGCGTGCTGGAAATTGTGACGGTGGCTATTTTTACCCTCGAATACGGCCTGCGTCTGGCCGTGGCGGAAAACAAACGCAAATTTATCTTCAGTTTTTACGGGCTGGTCGACCTGCTGGCGATTCTTCCGTTTTATGTGGCGGCGGTGGATCTGCGCGCGATCCGGATTTTCCGGCTGCTGCGGCTGGTGCGCATCCTCAAGCTGTTCAAATACAACCAGGCGGTGAAGCGGTTCAACCGCGCCCTCAGCCTGGCGAAAGAGGAGCTGACCCTGTTCGGGTTCGTGGCCGCCATTATGCTGTATCTCTCCGCCGTCGGCATCTACTACTTCGAACATGCGGCCCAGCCGGATCAGTTCAAGTCGGTCTTCCACAGCCTGTGGTGGGCGGTGACCACGCTGACCACCGTGGGCTACGGGGATGCCTATCCGATCACCGCCGGCGGGAAAGTTTTCACGTGCGTCGTTCTGATGGTCGGGCTCGGCATTATTGCGGTGCCGACCGGCCTGCTGGCCTCCGCGCTCTCGCAGGCGCGCGAGGAGGAGACGGACGAGACGGACGAGTAGCGCCGGCCCGCGCCGGTAAAAGGAGGTTGCCCCATGATGATTCTGCTGATTGTCAGTTCCGCCATGGCCATTGTGGTGTCGTTTTTATGTTCGCTGGCGGAGGCGCTGCTGCTGAGCCTCAACCCGATGACGCTGCACCGGCTGGAGACCACGCACCCGCGGGCTTCCAAATCCTGGAAACGCCTGAAGAAAAATGTGGCGTATCCGATCACGGCCATTCTCGTGCTCAACACGGTGGCGCATACCGGCGG
>JBFJYX010000334.1:0-3490 GCA_041622415.1 Pontiella sp. | reverse complement strand
TGGTGATAGCCGGCATTACCGGTTTTGACGCCTTTGATTTTGTTCACCACGTCCATGCCTTCGACAACTTTACCGAACACGCAGTAGCCCCAGCCGTCCTGGCCCGGATAGTTGAGGAAGGCGTTGTCGTTCACATTAATGAAGAACTGGGCGCCGGCGCTGTGCGGATCGGGCGTGCGCGCCATGGCAATGGTGCCGGTGTCGTTCGTGAGGCCGTTCTTGGCTTCGTTTTCAACTTGGTGAGGCGCCGGTTTTTCATTCATGGCTTCATCAAAACCGCCGCCCTGGATCATAAAGCCGTCCATGACGCGGTGGAAGATCGTGCCGTTGTAGTGGCCGGCTTCAACGTAGGCGAGAAAGTTCGCCACGGTTTTCGGGGCCTTTTCCTCATTGAGCTCCAAGGTGATATCGCCCTTAGTGGTTTTCATTAGAATCATAACTGTTTTCCTTTCTTCAACTACAGGTTCTGCAACAGGGGCCGGCACGGCTTCCTGAACGTGTTCCGCCGGCTTTTCCACCGATTCCTCAACGGGGGCCGGCGCGGCTTCCGGTTCGACAGGTTCATGCACTTTAACGCTTTGACAGCCGAACATGAAGCCGGCTGCGGCAGCCAGCAGTAAGATACGTTTCATTCTCTTCTCCTTCGATTTACAGCTAGGGCACGAAAAATATTGGTCTGCCGCGGGGTTGTCGATAAAGTTTGCGCTCGTTTTTGGAAACCACTATGCACGACCTTAAAAAAAAGCTGCGCCGACAGCGCAACCGGATCCGCCGCACCCTCCGCCGCCCGTTTGAAGCCGCCGGATATATCCTGCTGAAATGGACCGTTCCCTTCCTGCCGCGCCGCATCCTGAGCGCCTTTTCCCGCGCCGCCGGCCATATTGCGCTGCACCTGCCGATCCGCGAGCGCCGCGATGCATTCACCAACCTCAACGCCGTATTCGGCGACTCCAAAACCGAGGCCGAGAAAAAGGAGATTTTCGTCACCTCGATCGCCACCTTTATGATGACGATGCTCGATGTCTTCTGGTTCTCCAGGAACGCCGCAAAGCGCATCAGCAAGTTTGCAATATTTGACGATACGCCCCTCGTCGATTCCTTTTTTGAAGACAAGGCGGTCATCTGCATCACGGCCCATATGGGCAGCTGGGAGGTGATCGGCCAGGCAGCGGCCCTGCGCGGCGCCGATTTGGCCAGCATTGCCGCCACCGTGAAAAACAAGACCGTCGACCGCATCCTGATTGAGCAGCGCGAAAAAACAGGCCAGACCATTATTCCGCAGAGAGGCGCGCTCAAAAGCCTGATTGCCCGGCTGCGGAAAAAGGGCAAGACCGCCTTTGTGCTCGATCAGAATACCCACCCGAACCAGGGCGGCATCTGGGTCGATTTCCTGGGCCTGCCGATGTCGGTTTCGCCGGCGCCGGCCGTACTGGCCTACCGGACCGGCACGCCGATCTTTCTCGGCTTCTGCCTGCCGCAGCCGGACAGCAGCTACCGCATCGAGGTGACCGAAAGCCTTGAGCCGCCGCCCTACGACAAGGCCGCCGATACCGATGAAATTGCGCGGGAGCTGACCCAGGCCATTGAAGACCGCATCTCGGCCCAGATCCGGAAATACCCGCAGTTCTGGCTCTGGTCCTACCGGCACTGGCGCCGGCATTCGGGGCGGACGTATCCGGCGCACTATCCCGACTACTAATGTCTTTGCCCTGCCCGGGTGAATTCCCTATGGTTTCGCAGAATTTCCCAACTGGATCACATCATGTCGAACACCAACCGTATTCAGGAGCGGATTAATTTCTGCGTCAAAGGCGAGCTCTGGGAGCAGATCCCGAAGTTCTTTGAGGAACTGCACCCCGCTGACATTGCGGAGATCATCAACCACGCCCCGGCCGGCACGCACAACCACCTTTTCGAACTCATCGACGACAGCATCAAACCCGATGTCCTGGCGGAACTCGACGACCAAACCGAAGCCGACATCCTTGAAGAGCTGACCGACGAACAGATCTCGGACATCGTCGAGGAAATGGCGCCGGACGATGCCGCCGACGTGCTGGGCGAACTCGAAGACAAGCAGCGCGAAGGCATCCTCGAGCTCATGGAGAACGAGGAGTCGGAAGAGGTCCGCGAACTGCTGCAGTACAACGAAGAAACCGCCGGCGGCATCATGACCTCCGACTTCGTCGCCGTGCGCGCCAGCATGACGGCGCAGGAGGCGGTGGATTACATCGGCTCGCTGGACCTCGATGAACCGGTTTATTATGTCTATGTGGTCGACACCGAGGGCCGGCTTTCGGGCTGGATCCAGCTTTGGGAACTGCTCAAACACGGCAACCGCAGCCTCACCCTCGAATCGCTCGCCGAAAAGGAAACCATCTCGGTCCACACCGATACCGACCAGGAAGAAGTGGCGCGGCTGGCATCAAAATACGACCTCAGTGCACTGCCGGTCCTCGACTGGCAGAACAAGCTCGTCGGCCGTATTACGATGGACGACATCATGGACGTCATCGAAGACGAGGCCTCGGAAGACATCTTTAAGCTGGCGGGTTCAAGCGATTCGGAGCTGGAATATTCTTCGCCGTTCCATGCGTCGAAGAGCCGGCTGCCGTGGCTGCTGATTACCCTCTGCACCGGATTTTTCAGCGTGCTGCTGCTCAGCAGTTATCACTCCTATCTGGACGTTGCCCACGCGGCCATCCTCGGCGCTTTTGTTCCGGTCATCCTGGCCATGGGCGGCAACACCGGCATTCAGTCGTCCACGCTGGTCATCCGCGGCATTGCGCTCGGCACCGGGCACACCAAAAACATTCCGCGCATTCTGCTGCACGAAATTACAGCAGGGGCGATCATGGGCGCAATCTGCGGTATTGTTTTCGGGCTCTATGCCCGCTTCGTAATCGGGCAGGAGTCCACCGCATTCGGACCGACCTACCTGGCGTTCACCATCGGAACCGCCCTCTTTTCCGCGATGGCCTTTGCCGCCGTTTTCGGCGCAATCGTTCCCGTCATCCTCAACCGGATGAAGATCGACCCCGCCGTGGCGTCCGGCCCCTTCGTCACCTCGTCCAACGACATTCTCGCGCTGCTGATCTATTACGGGGTAACCATCCTGATGATCGGGCTCGCAAGCTGAAGGATGCGCCATGATTATTCGGGCCACAGCCATACCGCTGGCGGTTTATCCCTATTCAAGCACCTCGCATATCGTGCACTGGCTGACGCGGTTCCAGGGAAAAATCTCGACCATCCTCAAAGGCGCACTGCGGCCGACGAGCCGTTTTCTGGGCGAATACGAACTCTTCAGCACCTCTGAACTGCTCTACTACGCCAAGCCCAACAGCACCCTCTACACCGCCAAGGAGTGCACCCTGCTCGAGCGCCGCGCCGCATTCCGGACCGATTGGCGGGCCATGCAGGCCGCCTCATACCTCGCGGTGCTCTTTAACCGGACCACGCCCGAGGATGCGCCCCACCCCGAACTGTT
>JBFJYX010000333.1:0-3525 GCA_041622415.1 Pontiella sp. | reverse complement strand
CGGACGTTTACCTGACCAGCGGGAAGGAAACGTCGGGCAAACGCGCGGCGCCATCATCCCGACGCTTCCCTTCGGGCAAGCGTCCTCTACACAAATATTCGGACCATACTCCACGCGGTGTAGCGGACGTTTACCTGACCAACGGGGAGGAAACGTCGGGCCGGGGGCCGAAGCTCCGCCCGCCCTCTTTTTTGCGTATTTAATTGCGGCACTTTTCCGGCATTCATTTATCCTCTGCGCTATTCAACGAAACACTGAGGATTTATGAATCAGACATTTATCAACGAAGTCACCGGCGCGCTGAACGCGGCCGTGGAAGCCGGCACGCTGACCGGCTGGAGCCTGAATGCCACGGAGTCGCGCAGCCTGCAGCGGCTCTATTCGTCGCCCGACGGCGCCGTACTGCACGGCCACCAAAGCCGACGGGTCGACGGCGAAGCCTACAAACTGTCAGTCTATATTCCATCGGAAACCGAGGGCCTGGTCGGCACATCCATGATCGACCTGGTCACCTACCTTCCCGTCACGGAGCAGATCGACAATGCCGTATCGCTGGCCGCCTGCAGCCAGAACAAAAAATGGGATCTCGCAAAACCGCCGGCTGAAGAACCGGAAGCGGTCGAAACCTGCGACCCGGACGTACGCGATCATCCCGAGAACGTCGCCGACGAAATCGAAAAGCAGTTCAGCTCCGCCTTTGCGGAAACCGACGGCTGCGCCCTCAACTCGGCCGAACTGTTTGTCAACTATTCCATCAGCGCCCAGAGCAACTCCGAAGGCCTGGCTTACGAAACCGAGCTGAGCGAGCTCTACCTCGAGGCCGCCATGGAAATAGCCGGACAGGAAAACGACAAGGAAGTCCACGAGCACACCACGTCGGTCACGGTTGAGGACCTGAACGTCAAAAACTTTATCCGCGAATGCGCCCTGCAGGTCGCTACGCTGGGCGACAGCGCCGAGCCGGACACGCAGGACGGCGCCACGATCCTGATTGAAAAAGACGCGCTGTCGCAGATGCTCGATGCCCTGCTCAACCAGCTCAACTGTATCAATGAATACCTCAAACTGCCGTTCCTGAAAATCGGCGATACCTTCGGCGGCGGTGAAGGCGATACACTGAACCTCGGCCTCGACCCGACGATTCCCTGCATGGTGCTCTCGTCGGGCTATGCCATCGACGGACTGCCCGCGAAAGGCGGAACGCTGATTGAAAACAACGAAGTGAAAAACCGCATCATCGGAAACCGCTTCGGGCAATACCTCGGCCTCGAGCCGAACGGACTCAGCGGCAACCTGGTGGTCGAGCCGGGAACGCTCGACAAAAAAAATCTCCAGGGATTGGAATACACACAGATCATCAAATTTTCCTCCCTGCTGATCGATGCGCAGAAACTCACGTGGAGCTCGGAAATCAAACTCGGCAAACATGTCGCGGCCGACGGAACCGTTACGCTCGTCAAAGGCGGCGTCGTATCCGGCAACCTGAAGGACAACTTTTCCGACTGCCGGCTGTCGTCCACCATCGGAACCGTCAATGTCCCGAAAGGCAGCTATGCCCCGCCGCGCGGATACAAAGGCCCCGACGCGATGTTGATTACTAAAGGCGTTTCCATCGCCGGCAAATAATTTAAAGGACAGGATAATTAGATGACGGGATCATCGGATGCACGAACGGGAAAATAATCCTGACATTCCGTGATCCTCTCCTAAGGAAGGATTATCATGAATACTGTATATTACCCCCTCTCTGACGAACTCCGCGCGTTTTTTCCAATGCTTGGAAAACTCGTCCAGACCCTGGAAGCCGGCGTCGAAGATAAAATCTATGCCTTCGCCTACCTGGAAGATCTCGACCAGTTCCAGAGCCACGTCAGCCAGACCGAAGCCAGCGGCCTGACGATGGACCGCGGCATCGTGCTGCGCATCCTGGCCGGACAGCGCAACTTTGAATATGCCACCAACAACTTCGATGAGGCCTTTCTGATTTCCGCCGCGGAAACCCTGCGGGCCGAGGCACTGGACTATTTCCAATCATTGGAAAACCCGTCCGTCTACACGCCGCCGACCTGGGCCGATGAACCGATTGATGAATTTGCAGCCCCGATCCGCGAACAGATCCTCATCGACGGCAAACTGCCGGAGGCCGGAACCATCGTGCATTTCGGCAATGCCTACGATCCGTCAATTTCCGAATCGATGAACCGGGCCGAAACCGCCGCGCGTTCCAAAGCGATCAAGGAAGCCATCATGGAAAAAGGCGGCGACAAGCTGGCGTCGGCCGGATGCATGATCCGCCGCAAGGCCAAGAGCCGCCTGTTTGTCGACCGCACGCGCATGATGTCGCAGACCCTCTTCTCCAGCCTCTACTATATCTACGCCGTCACGCCGTCCGGCAAAAACGTGCGCGATATCGTCGGCGGCATGACCGGCGCGGAAGCCGGGGCCTGCATCGATGATGCGCTTATTGCGGAACTCGTTGAGACGGCCGATAAAGTCGAACACGCGGAACGGATCAAACCGGGCCGCTACCGCATCATCACCGGGCCGGATGTGACCGGCGTGATCGCCCACGAAGCCTTCGGCCATACGCAGGAAGGTGACACCTGCCGCCTCGGCCGCAGCTGTGCACCGGGGCTGAAAAAGAAAGGTGTGCTGGTCGGGAACGAGCAGGCGTCGATCATTAACAACGCCGGCGTCTTTGCGATGGGCACGCAGCCCTACGGCGTCAACGGCACGCACTTTTTCGACGACGAAGGCTTTATTGCCCGGCCGCAGGTCATTCTGGATAAAGGCGAATTGTCATCGCCGATGAATGACCTGATGTCATCCATCGTCGGGGATATCAACGGTCCGTCGCCGCGCCAGTCGAACGGCAAACGCGAAAGCTGGAAACGGCCGCTGATGCCGCGCCAGACGAACACCTACTTTACCGCCGGGGATAAAACCCTCGACGAGCTGGCCGAGCTGTGCGGCGACGGATTCATTGCCGAGCACGCCCACGGCGGGATGGAGGATCCCAAAGGCATGGGCCTGACGGCCGGCACGGAATACCTGGAAGAGGTGAAGAACGGCAAGCGCACCGGAAGGCTCTTCCTCGGCCCGCAGGGCGGACATATTGAACTGTCCGATCCCGTGCCGCGCCTGCTGAATTCCATCATCGCCAAAAGCGTCATCTCGGAAGAGGACCCGATGAATGAAACCGGCAGCGAGCCGATCAATAAATGGGGCGGCTGCGGAAAATACCACAAGGAAAGCGTGGAAGCCGGCTGCGGCGGACCCTGGATTCTCTGGTCGGGCATCACCTGCGGATAGTTTGCCTCACCACTAAGGCGGGAAGTCTCACATTCCTTTGTGCTCTTCGTGTCTTATACCACTTGCTAAAACATACGGGTATATTTTTACCACCCGCTCCGCTGGAGGACTCGGAGAACACAGAGTCCTTCCTCCGTGTTCCTCTGGGTCCTCCGTGGTGAAACTTCGGAGATTCTGGACGACGAGGTTTATACCGAGAAGTAATCAAACAGG
>JBFJYX010000332.1:0-3564 GCA_041622415.1 Pontiella sp. | reverse complement strand
TATTGCCAGACATCGAGGTGATTCGGCATTTTCATGATTTCTTCGCGGACCCGCAGGTCGGCCTGCTGCAGCACTTCGATGCGCTCCGGCGTAATGTCGCCGATAATGCGCACGGCCAGGCCGGGGCCCGGGAACGGCTGACGATCGACGACGTAGCTCGGCAGGCCGAGCTCGCGGCCGACTTCGCGCACTTCGTCTTTGAAGAGTTCGCGCAGCGGTTCAACCAGATCAAACTGCAGGTCGTCGGGCAGGCCGCCGACATTGTGGTGGCTCTTGATGGTGGCCGACGGACCGCCGATCGGGGAGACGGATTCGATGACGTCCGGGTAGAGCGTGCCCTGGCCGAGGAATTTAACCTTGTCGCTGAGGCCGCGCGCTTTTTCCGCAAAGACATCGATGAAGGTATTGCCGATGATTTTGCGTTTTTCTTCCGGATCGGAGACGCCGGCCAGTTTGCCGAGGAAAAGGTCGCCGGCGTGGGCCACCGTCAGGTCGATGCCGAAGGCGTTGCCGAAGAGTTCTTCGATCTCTTCGGTTTCCTTGTAGCGCATCAGGCCGTTGTCAACATAGACGCAGTGCAGCTGGTCGCCGATGGCTTTGTGGAGCAGGGCGGCCACAACCGAGGAGTCAACCCCGCCGGAGAGACCGAGCAGGACATGGTCATCGCCGACCTGGTCCTGAATGGTTTTAACCGTGCTTTCGATAAATTTGGACATTTCCCAGTCGCCGGAGCATTTGCAGATCTTGAACGCAAAGTTCCAGAGCATCTCTTTGCCCTGCGGGGTGTGCACGACTTCCGGGTGGAACTGGACGCCGAAGATATTGCGGTCCAGGTTCTGGATGGCGGCCAGCGGGCAGTTATCGGATTGGGCCACCACTTCAAAGCCTTCCGGCATGGACTCGACTTTGTCGCCGTGGCTCATCCAGACCTGAAGGTCCGGCGCCAGCCCTTTAAAGAGGGGCGAGCTTTTGGTGATGGTCATCATGGCCTTGCCGTATTCGGCCTTTGTGCCGCGATGCACCGAGCCGCCGAGCGTCTGGGCCGTGAGCTGCATGCCGTAGCAGATTCCAAGGATTGGAAGTCCGAGTTCAAAAATGGCCGGATCGCATTTGGGTGAGTCTTCGTCCGGCACGCTGCAGGGGCCGCCCGAAAGAATGATGCCTTTCGGCATGCGTTTTTTGAGTTCTTCTGCAGCTGTGTCGAAGCGGATAATTTCGCAGTAGACTTTCTGCTCGCGCAGGCGGCGGGCAATCAACTGGGTGACCTGGGAGCCATAATCGAGGATGGCGATCCATTCGGGATGATTCATTATTTAGTTTCCTTCATTAAGTCGATGAACTCCTCGAAGAGGTAGAACGGGTCATGCGGGCCGGGGGCCGCTTCGGGATGGTACTGTACGCAGAACAGCGGCTGCTGTTTATGCTTCAGCCCGGCAACCGTGTTGTCGTTCAGGTTCACATGGGTGATTTCGGCCACATCCGGATTTACGGTATCCGCATCAATGCAGAAGCCGTGGTTGTGGGAGGCGATTTCCACTTTCGTGGTCCGCAGGTCCTGAATCGGCTGGTTGCCGCCCCGGTGACCGAACTTGAGTTTAAAGGTGTCGGCGCCCAGTGCGCGGCCGAGCATCTGGTGGCCGAAGCAGATTCCGAACATTGGAATTCTGGATTCGATCAGCTTGCCCACCAGCTCAGTGGTTTCCGGTGCGCCGGCGGGATCGCCGGGGCCGTTGGAGACAAAGATGCCGTCCGGGTTCGCTGCCAGGATATCTTCCGCCTTTGTCGTATTCGGGTAGACGGTGCACTCGCAACCGAGCTGTTCGAGGATACGCAGCTGGTTGAGTTTAATACCGCAGTCGATTACCGCCACTTTATAGGCGGCGTCGGCCTTGCCGCCCTCGGGCCAGACATAAGCCGTATCGATCGAGACTTCCGATGCCAGGTCGCGTCCGATGAGGCCGACGGAATCCTTGGCTTTCTGAACGAGGCTGTCTTTATCGAAGTCTTCCGTGGAGATGACGCACTTCATGGCGCCTTTGTCGCGGATATGCAGGGTGATGGCGCGGGTGTCGACATCATCAATGCCGATTTTACCGTTTTCCTCGAGATATTCGGCGAGGGATTTGGTGGCGCGCCAGTTGGAGTAGACCCGGGAACATTCGCTAACGATCAGGCCCTGCGCGAAAATGGCACGGGATTCCACATCTTCGTCGTTGATGCCGTAGTTTCCGATCAGCGGATAGGTCATGGTGACAATCTGGCCATGGTAGGAGGGATCGGTCAGAATCTCCTGATAACCGGTCATGGAGGTATTAAAGACCAGCTCGCCGTAGAATTCGCCGGAGCCGGCAAAGGCGCGGCCTTCAAAACAGGTACCGTCTTCGAGTGCAATAATCGCTTTTTTCATTGTATTTCCCGTGAAATTCAGCCTTTTCAGGACATGGTTTTTCCAAAATTCGGAATATCATCCATGTCGGGGGTACAGCATGCAACCCTTATTGTGAGGGAATTGTTTGAACGCCGGTTTGCAGGACGTTCAGGGCCCGTAAAATAGGGAGTTGACGCAACCGGTTAAGCTCCATACACTACGCGCTCATTTTTCAGAAAAACTCCCACTGGGAGGCGGTTGTCGGTGCCGCAGGGCTTTAATCAGGCCGCGACCGGAAACCGATAACGGATAACTAATAACGAAACGGAGTTTCTTTCATGAGCGAAGAAAAAGCAACCAGCACGACACATGCACTTATTTTCGAGCTGGAGTACGTAGCCGCGCAGACGCGCAAGGTCGAGTTTGAATCCATCAAAAGTGCGGTCGGCACTAAAGGGGTTGAACTGACGCCCATCGCTTTTTCACGCTCCGGCATGTCGCCGCTGCATCGCGCCGCCATTACTGACGTGCTGAAAGCCGCCGGCAAAAAAGCGGACGCCATTGAAAAGGCCGTGAATGAAGTGGATAAAACCGTAACCAACTATTGCGCAAACGAAGCCGAGCTGGATGCCGGACTGGAAAAGCTGATCAAAGCCACCATGGCCCGCGGCATTCCGGTTGTCGCCTTCACGGCGCTGCCCGAATCCGACGCCAAAGCACTGATGGCCAAACTCGGTCTCGATGCGATGGGCGTTGAGCTCCTGATTCCGGAAGAAGTTAAGGATTCCTTCCCGCGCGCCGATGACTGGCTGAAAATGCTGAAACAGTGCGGTAAAGAAGGATGCACCCTCGTTGCTGTGGTTTCCTCCCAGGTGGCCTGCAAAGGCGCACTCACTGCCGGAGCCGCCTGTATTGCCGTGCCGGACGAATTTACTTCGTTCCAGGATTTCGGCGGCGCCAAAATGGTCCTCGATTCCCTGTCCGACGAAAAACCGGACGCCATGCTGGACCTCACCCTGCGCATGTAATCTGGAAATTTCCAGACCTTGGAAAAAGCCGGCTCATTTGAGTCGGCTTTTTTTGTTTCCTGTTTGGATAAAATCTTAATTACCGCATGTCGAAGAATGTTATAGAATGTTATATAAAATATCTTATCTGTTATTTCGCGGCACGCGATATGGGAGATATTGCAAAGG
>JBFJYX010000331.1:0-3575 GCA_041622415.1 Pontiella sp. | reverse complement strand
TGGAGCAGGAATCCGCTTTTCTCCAATCCCTGGAAAATTCCAGCCATTGGAACATTCGGGACGATGCGCTGGAGCTGCGCGATGCATCCGGATCGCTGCAGGCGAAATTCACGATCGGGGATGCGCGTCTATAAAAATCAGGTGGGTTTGTAATCGAAAAGAAGTTTAAAAGCAGGGAGTATGCCTGCACCAACAAGGAGGTCTAAATGAAGTGGGTTAGTGTGGTAACAACTGCTGTTCTGGCAGTTTCAATGAGTGTCCATGCGCAGGTTGAAAAACCGCGGGTCCTGGACGAAGCGATGATTTCAATTTCGATTCCGAACGTGCATGGATTCCTCGATCAATTCGGACTGGTGGCCGCGCAGGCATCGCCGATGATGAACGGTGCGATGATCAAAAGCATGATCGGCATGCAGCTGGGGGACATGAACCTGGCCGGCATTCCGGCCAACGGCGGCCTGTCGATCGTGGCGCTGGATCCCACGAATATTTTTGCGGTGGTGGAGGTTTCCGAAGCGACGTCATCGGCCTATTTGAATATGGCGAAGGCCAAGGGCCTGCAGGCCGAATATGCCGACGGGGCCGTTATTCTGGCGAAGGATGCCGGGGCGCTGGCGAAAGGCGCCGCGGAAAGCGCGACGGTGAAGGCGCAGCTGCTGGCCAATAACGGGGCGGTGCTGAGCATCGCCATGCAGCCGTCCTCGATGATTGAGCGCAACCGCGAGTCGATTGACGGATTTATGCAGATGATGCCTGCCATGCTGGGCATGAGTATGATGCAGCAGCCCGGTGCCACACTGGATTCGACGCAGAGCATCACAAAACTCCTGCAGGCGGAACTGCTGGTGCTGGTATCGCTGTCGGAACAGTGCAGCGAGGCGGAAATCAAGCTGGCCCCGGCCGGCGGCTCGCTGGTGATGAGCAAGACCTTTGTTCCAAAGGTTGGAACCCCGCTGGCCAACCTGGTGCAGGCCCCGGCCCTCGCGGTGGAAAATAAAAAACTGCACTCGGGTATTCTCGGCGACGGTGCTGTGAAGATTGATTTTGTGTTTTCCAATCCCGGGGCCTTCTCGGAATTTGTAGCCGTCGAAACCGAAAAAGCGGTTAAGGCCATGCAGCTCGAAGAGGTCGATGCCGAAGCGATCGCAAAGCTGATGACCAAGTGCATCGATGTCTATTCCGGCACCGGCTGTGAAGTGGTCTCCTTTGACGAGGGAAAAATCGGCGTGCGCTATGTGATGGAAGTCGCCGACGAGGCAAAAGCGTTTGAGGTGCTGCGTACGATGGATACCGATATGCAGCCGTTCTTTAAAATGTACGAGAGCATGGGCATGCCGATGAGCATGGAATTTAAAGAAAACGTGCGCGAGGCCGATGGCGTGAAGATTCATCAGTTCAGTATGAAGACGGATATCAGCGCCATGCCCGATGAGCAGAAGGAACAGATGGCGGCCATGGGCGTGGATGAGATGGTCTATGACCTCGCGATTACCGACGGGCTCATGTTCTATTCGGAAGCGGGCGGCATGGAAGCCCTGCTGAAAAAAGTGAAGTCCGGCGCGGATGCCCCGAAGATTGCGGCGCGCAGCACCTATCCGGCCGGCGGGTTTTACTATTTTGATCTGGATGTCGGCCAATATATGGGGTTTGTCGCCCAGGCGATGCCGGACACGCCTTCCTCGGCCATGATGAAGCAGCAGATGGGTACCCTGTTTGCGGGCGCAACGCCGGTGACGTCGGCCGGGTTCAAGAAGGACGGCATGGTGCATTGGAGCCTCACGATTCCCGGCGACCTGATCGCAAAATACGGCCAGATGATCATGATGCAGCAGATGCAGAATATGCAGCAGTCGCAGATGATGGCCCCGCCCGCCATGCCGTAATGAGGAGGCCCGGACCATGAAATGTCACGAAGTGGATTATACGATTATCGGCGATGACCTCCAGACGGTGGAGGTCGAGCTGGATCCCGGCGAAACCGTGGTGGCCGAAGCCGGCGCGATGAACTGGATGGATGACGGCATTACGTTCGAAGCCAAAATGGGCGACGGTTCCGCGGCCAATGAAGGCCTGATGGGCAAACTGTTCAGTGCGGGCAAGCGGGCGTTGACGGGCGAGAGCCTGTTTATGACGCATTTCACGAATCAGGGCGGCGGCAAACGGTCGGTCACCTTCGGCGCACCGTATCCCGGAAAAATTGTTCCGCTCGATATGGCACAGTGCGGCGGTGAAATGTTTTGCCAGAAGGATGCCTTCCTCTGCGCGGCCAAGGGTACATCGATCGGCATTGCGTTCACCAAACGCTTCGGTGCCGGCTTTTTCGGCGGCGAAGGGTTCATCCTGCAGCGGCTGCAGGGCGACGGCATGGCCTTTCTGCATGCCGGCGGAACCATTGTGGAGAAAAAGCTCAACCAGGATGTGATCAAGGTGGACACCGGCTGCATCGTAGGTTTTACCCCCGGCATCGATTACAACATTGAGCGCGTGGGGTTGAAATCCGCCTTTTTCGGCGGGGAAGGGCTGTTTCTGGCCACGCTGCGCGGAACCGGCACCGTCTACCTGCAGAGCCTGCCGTTTTCGCGGCTGGCCGACCGGATCATTGCCCACGCGCCGCGCCAGGCCGGCGGCGAGCGTCAGGGCGAAGGATCCGTGCTCGGTGCCGTCGGCGACCTGCTCGGCGGGCGCTGATCCATCTTTTCCAATCCCTGGAAAAAGCGCACATCCCGTCGGTTCCGGCGGGATTTTTCATTTTCCCGATGTTCTGTGTTCCACCTGTCCGCCCGAACGGCTATTGTGCCCGTTTTACTTGAGAAAAACCTAAATCGGGTGGAGCAGGACTATGATTTACCGCATTGAGATCGGATTGAAAGACGGGGTGCCGGACGCGCGCGGCCGCGGCGTGATTCACCGGGCGCAGGGCGCCCTGAAAATGGACATTGCCGAATGCCGCACGCGCGATGTGTATAAAGTGGTGGCGAATATCGATGACGCCAAAGCCGCAGAGGTTCAGAAGGCCTTTGCCGACCCGGTTGTTGCGGAATCCGCCATGGGCCGTCTGCCGGCGCCGGAAAAATTTGACTGGATGCTCGAAGTGGGCTTCAAGCCGGGCGTAACCGATAACGTCGGCCGTACGGCCCGCGGGGCGCTGCAGGATGAGGTCGGCCGCGAACTGGAGTGGGAAGAACAGGTTTATACCTGCATTCAGTATTTCCTCACCGGCGACCTGACCCGCGCAGATGTTGAACACCTCGGCAAAGACCTGCTGGCCAACACCCTGATCCAGACGATTCAGGTTTTCTCGTCCGAAGAGTGGATGGCCGCAGCGCCGGATATGACCGCACCGGTCTTTGACGACCATCCGGAAATCAAGGTGAACGTGGTTGAGCTGCCGGACGACGACGAAGCGCTGATGAAAATTTCGTCGGAAGGCATTCTGTCGCTGTCGCTCGACGAGATGCGCGCGATTCGTAACCACTACCTGCGCGACGATGTCAAGGCGCACCGCCAGGCGCTGGACCTGCCGGAATGGCCGACCGATATCGAGCTGGAATGTATTGCCCAGACTTGGTCGGAGC
>JBFJYX010000330.1:0-3586 GCA_041622415.1 Pontiella sp. | reverse complement strand
GGGTCCAATGGAAGTTTTTTCGCACCCCAACCCCCGCTGGTTTATCAACGAGCGCCAGCTTCAGCCCCACTACGTCAATGCCCTGCGTTATCTGAGTGAAAAGTACGGACCCGAAAACGTGGGCGATTACTACGAATTCGGGGTCAGTCGCGGCTCGTCGATGCTGCTGATGTATCAGGAAACGGTTAAAGCCGGGCTCGATCACGTCCGGCTTTTCGGTTTCGACTCCTTCGAGGGGCTTCCGGCCGATAACGAAGGCTGGTGGACCGAAGGGGATTTCTGCGCCAACATCGACGATGTGCGCAAACGCTTTGCCAACAACAAAGTGGACTTGAGCCGCATCAACCTGGTGAAAGGTTTTTACAGCGACTCTCTGACTGACCAACTGAAAACCGATCTCAACATGGGAAAAGCCGGCATCATCATGATCGACTGCGACATGTATTCCTCCACCGCCGAGGCCCTCGAGTTCTGCGAGCCGCTGATCCAGGATGAAGTCATCATGATTTTCGACGACTGGAATCCGCTTGCTCAACAGAACATGGGCGAAAAACGCGCCTTTGATGAATTCCTGGCTAAATACCGCCACTTCAAGGCCGAGGAGATCGGCACCTACCACTATCATCCCGGCGACCTGCACGGCAAAGTGTTCAACATCACCCGCCAGGCCTGACCGCGCATTTTCCAATCATTGGAAAACCCGCTCAGTCCGGCACAACCGCATTCGTTAAATCCCCGCCGCTTTCATAGGCGCTGATGTTTTCCAGGGTGGTCTGCGCAATCGACGAAACCGCCTCCTGCGTGAAATAGGCCTGGTGGCCGGTGATCACCACATTCGGGAAAGTCGTGAGGCGTGCAAATACATCGTCGGTGCGGATTTCAAAGGTTTTATCCTCGAAGAACAGCTCCTCTTCTTCCTCATACACATCGATCCCGAGATAGCCGATCTTTTCCGACTTCAGCCCCTCAATCGCCGCCTTGGCATCAATCAGTGCCCCGCGGCTGGTATTAATGATCATGACGCCCTTTTTCATTTTAGCGATCGTCTCGCCGTTGATCAGGTGCATGGTTTCTTTGAAGAGCGGGCAATGCAGCGAAATAATATCCGCGGTGCGGAACAGCTCATCGAGGCTGACATATTCCACCCCGAACTTTTCTTTGCAGACCGGGTTCTCCACCTTGTCGAAGGCAATAATGCGGCAGCCGAAGCCGGAGAGCACACTGGCCACGCGTTCGCCGATTTTACCGGTTCCGATCAGGCCCACGGTACGCCGGCGCATATCAAAACCCAGCAGCCCGTCCAGCGAGAAATTGCCCTCTTTGACGCGCGAGTTGGCCCAGTAAATTTTACGGTTCAGCGCCAGCATCAGCCCGACGGTGTGCTCCGCCACAGCATACGGCGAATAGGCCGGCACCCGCACCACCGACACGCCCAGCTCCTTCGCGCTGTTGATGTCCACATTATTAAATCCGGCGCACCGCAGCGCCACCAGCCGGGTCCCCTGCGCCGCCAGCGCAATCAGCACCGACGCATCCACCCGGTCGTTCACAAAAACGCAGACACACTCGAAGCCTTCCGCCAGCTTGACGGTCTCGCGGACCAGGCGCGTTTCGAAATAGGTGATCTCGTGGCCGAAGCCGGCGTTGCACTCGTTGAAAAATTTACGGTCGTAGGGTTTCATACTGAAAAAAGCAATCTTCATAATGCCGTCTCATTTAGCGCATCAGCCGCAACAGCTCGACACCTTTTAAGAACAAATTCAACCCATCCTTCCGGAAGCTGCCCCGCAATAGAGTAATGAATCTTTTTTCTGAACCGTTCATGCACGTGAATGGACATGAATAAAGGGCTCGCCCTTATCTCAATTCCCCGGAACCATTAACGGAAATCACCGTTCATTCACGGTTTAAACACTCCCGTTAGAATGCCCCCGCCCGGTAGAGCATTTGGTCTGCAGTGCATTAAAAAACAAAGAAGGGACTTTCCAAACATTGGAAGTCCGCTTATTCCCTGTGTCCAGACATTGGAAACATTCAGATGAATTACGTTCTGCAGGTTATTTTTATTCTCGTCCTCATGCTGATCGGCTTTATTGCCCGAAAACGCGGCATGGTCAGCGCCGTCGGCACATCGGAAATGGTGCGCATCCTGATCGCCATCATCTATCCCTGCCTCATCTTCTCCTCCGTCACCAAACTCAATGCGCAGGAGCTGGCCGCCAACTGGATTATGCCCGTCCTGGCCCTGGCCATTGCCGGAACCGGCCTGTTGCTCGGCCTGCTGGCCCTCAAATTCATGAAGGGCATCAACCAGCAGCGCGCCAGCGCCTTCCTGTTCCAGAACACCATCAACAACTATCTCTTCCTGCCCCTTCCCCTCGTGATTCTGGCCTGGGGCGAAAAAGGCGTGGCGCTGCTCGTCTTCGCTTCGATGGGGTTTGAGCTGACCGTCTGGACCGTCGGCGTTTTTCTCTTCAACCGCTCCAGCAAACTGTCCGAGGGCATCCGGATGATGTTCGGCCCGCCGCTGATCACCCTCCTGCTTTCCATCGGCTGGGTCTGCATCCGGGACCTGCTGAACCCGGAACTTCCAGACCTTGGAATCGTCAGCGACCTGATCGCCCGAACATTGGAACTGGTCTATTTCGGCGCCGAGACGGTGGGCAAAGCGGCCGTCGCGGTTTCCATGGTGGTTTCCGGCAGCCGCATCGCCGCGCTCGACACCAGGGCCGCATTCGACTGGCATGTATGGGTGCTCTCCGCCCTGCGCCTCATCGCGACCCCGATCATTTTTATCCTGATCCTGAAAACGATCCCGATGGAGGAAACGGCCTACGGCATTCTCTGCGTCATCGCCACCATGCCCGCCGCCGTCACCAGCCTGATTTTCAGCGAACGCTTCGGCGGCGACTCCGACTTCATCGCCTCCACCCTGCTCGTCACCCACCTCGCGGCCGTCGTAACGATTCCGCTACTATTGGCCTGGGCCCTCTAAAGATTTTTGATTGGTGAATGCCGATTTTCGGGTCTGCGACAGCATTCGGTAGGGACGACTGTCCCCAGTCGACCGCGGCGCTCTGAGGACAGAGCGCCCTACCACAATAGGCCAACGCCGTCTGAGTTCCGCAAATCGGAAATCAAAAATCAGCAATCGGAAATCGCCTTATTCCGGAATAAACAGCTTCTGGCCGATATAGATCTGGTCGGATTTCAGGTTGTTGGCCTGCTTGATGGCCTTGACGGTGGTGCCATAGGCCTGGGCAATAGCCGAAAGCGTGTGCCCGGATTCCACCACGTGCTCGCGCCCGGCCCCGTGATTCACCGAGGAGGATCCGCCCGAGCTCGAACGACTGCTGACCGTTTTCCTGAGCAGCGCCTCAACCTCTTTAATCAGATTCGCCATCTCTTTTTTCTGCCGCGCGTCGAGCGCATTCATTTTGGCGTTCAACTGACCGATCTGTGTATTGAGGCCGCTGACCTGGCCGCGCAGCGACTGCACTTCCTGCAGCAGGCGGGCGTTTTCCATTTCGACCGATTCGACGACGCCCTGCATGCGGTAGGTCCGCTCCAGCAGCCCCTGCACGGC
>JBFJYX010000329.1:0-3588 GCA_041622415.1 Pontiella sp. | reverse complement strand
GCCGATATCCTCGACGAAGAAAACGCGACCGAAGACGGTTTTGAATGGATCATGAAGATCAACCTGCAGGGGCCGTACTTCCTGACGCAGGCGTGCGCCAAATGGATGGTCGAGCAGAAGCAGGCGGATGATTCGTTTGCGGGCTGCATCATTAACGTCGGTTCGATTTCGGCCACGGTGGTTTCGCCGAATCGCGGCGACTACTGCATCTCGAAAGCGGGTCTCGGCATGATGACGTCGCTGTTTGCCGCGCGTCTCGGCGAGTTTGCGATTCCGGTTTATGAAATCCGCCCGGGTATCATCAAAACCGACATGACGGCCGGTGTGACCGAAAAATATGACAACCTGATTTACAACACCGAGCTGCTGGTGGAAAAACGCTGGGGCTTTCCGGAAGACATCGGAAAACTGGCCGCGGCGATGGCGCGCGGTGACATGCCGTATGCCACCGGGCAGGCCATTTATGTTGACGGCGGCCTGACGATGCCGAGGCTCTAATGGTTTCGTTGAGCACGGCGCAGAACATCCTGTATTGGGAGAACGAGGTCACCGAACGGTCGGTGGCCGAGTTGCGGGCGGACAACATCCCGCATCTCGTTCCTCACCTGCATCAGGAACCCGGCGAGCCGTATCCGTGTGTGATTGTGCTGCCGGGCGGCGGGTATCTGCGCCATGCCGACCACGAATGCGGGCCGGTGGCCGGCTGGCTGAACGGGCTGGGGATAAATGCCTTTGTGCTCAATTATTCGGTGGCGCCGGCGCGGCATCCGAAACCGTATCACGATGTGCGCCGGGCCATTCAGTGGGTTCGCCAACATGCGGGGCCGTTGAATATCGATCCGCAGCGCATCGGCGTTCTCGGATTTTCGGCCGGCGGTCATCTGGCCGGCACGGCGGCCTCGTGGTGGGCGGACGAAGCCCTGGCCATCGGCGATGAGATGGATTCCATTTCTGCGCGTCCTGATCTTGCGGTGCTGTGCTATCCGGTGGTGACCGGCGCCCGGGGGGCGTGTAATGAAGGATCGCTGGAAAATCTGATGGGTCCGCCTTCGGATGAAAAGCGTGAATACTTCAGCCTGGAAAAGCGGATCAGTGCACAGGTGCCGCCGACCTTTATCTGGCATACGGCGGACGATGCGGCGGTGCCGGTATCCAACGCCTTTTTAATGGCCGGGGCACTGGCGGACGCCGGGGTTGAGGTTGAACTGCATATCTTTCCCGAGGGGATTCACGGGCTGGGATTGTGCGGGGTGGAAAAATTCCGGAACGAACAGGCCCGCCAATGGCTCGGGCTTTGTGAACAGTGGTTCCGGCGACAGGGGTTTTAGATAAAAAACAAGCGGGGTATATATGAAGAAGAGTGAATTGAACGTCGGGGGAAAAACGGTTGCGGTGACCCGGGTGCACAGTCTGGTGATCGGTTCCGGTGCGGCGGGGCTGAATGCGGCGGTGCAGTTGCGGAACCAGGGCATTGAAGATGTGCTGATCGTGACGGAGGGGCTGAAAATGGGCACCTCCATTAATACGGGGTCCGACAAACAGACCTATTATAAATCAGCCATGTGCGGGAACGATCTCGATGCCCCGCAGGCGATGGCGAAAAACTTTTTTGCACCGGGCTCGATGCACGGCGATCTGGCGCTGGTTGAAGCGGCGGCTTCGGGCCGCGGCTTCCTGAACCTGGTGAACCTGGGCGTCAAATTTCCGCAGGATGCCTTCGGCCAGTTTATCGGTTATAAAACCGACCACGACCCGGCGCAGCGCGGCACGTCGGTGGGGCCGTATACTTCGCGCGATATGTGCCTGGCGCTGATTGCCGAGGTGAAGCGCCGCGGCATTGCGGTGGAGGAAAAAACAAATGTGGTCAGCCTGCTGACGACCGGGGAAGGCAAAGCCAAACGGGCGTGCGGCGCGGTGGCGATGAAGCTGGACGGTGAGCTCGTGGCGTATGCGGCGGACAATGTGATTTTTGCGGTGGGCGGTCCGGGCGGACTGTATAAAACCAGCGTGTATCCGGCGGTGCACACCGGGGCCATCGGGATCGGCCTGCAGGCCGGGGCCATGGCGCAGGGCCTGCCGGAAGCGCAGTACGGGCTGGCCTCTACCAAATTCCGGTGGAACGTTTCCGGAACCTACATGCAGGTGGTGCCGAAATTTGTTTCGACCGATGCGGACGGCAAAAGCAATCCGCGCGAATTCATGAGCGACTATTTTCCAAACGTTGGAAAAATGTGCTCCAAGGTTTTCCTGAAGGGCTACCAGTGGCCGTTTGATTCCAAGAAAATTGTCGGCGGGTCATCGATCATTGATATCCTGGTGTACATCGAGACGGTTGAAAAAGGGCGCCGCGTGTTCCTGGACTACCGTGAAAATCCGGACGGGTTCGATTTCCAGGCCCTGGAAAAAGAGGCGTATGAATACCTCGAGAATTCCGGGGCATTCCAGAAGACGCCGATTGCGCGTCTGAAGCATATGAACCCCGGGGCGATCAGCCTCTATAAAGACCACAACATCGATATCACGAAGGAGCCGCTGGAAGTGGCGGTCTGTGCGCAGCACAACAACGGCGGGCTGGCCGGAAATCACTGGTGGGAATCGACCAACATTAAACACCTTTTCCCGGTGGGCGAAGTGAACGGTTCGCACGGCGTGGCACGTCCGGGCGGCTCGGCACTGAACTCCGGTCAGGTGGGTTCGCTGCGTGCGGCGGAATTTATCGGTAATGTCTATGCCGGTTCCGATTTGAAAACGGGCGATTTTAATAAAGCGGCGCGGGCGGAAATCAAAGATGTCCTGTCGTTCCTCGGGCAGTGTGAGACGGCGGCTGACAGCTGGCGCTCGGTGCGGGCGGAGCTGCAGGAGCGCATGAGCAAGGCCGGCGCGCATATTCGGTCGGAAGCCGGGCTAAAGGCCGCGGTGAAAGAAGCGAAGAAGCAGTTCCATGCGCTGGAAGAAAACGGCTGCAAGGCCGCGTCGCCGATGCAGGCCGTTCAGGCGCTGCGGAACCGTCAGCTGTGTTTTGCGCATTGGGTGTATCTCGAAGCCACGCTGTATGCCGTGAAGAGCGGCGTCGGTTCGCGCGGATCGGCCATGGTGCAGGATGCAGACGGTAAACGGGCCCACAAAAAACTGGCAAAAGAGCAGTGGAGTTTTGCCGAGGAAGATGCATCCTTCAAAGAGCAGGTGCAGGAGACGGTGGTCAAAGACGGCAAAGTGAAAAGCCGCTGGGTGAAACGCCGTCCGATTCCGGAAAGCAACCTCTGGTTTGAAACCGCCTGGGCGGATTTCCGGAACGGCAAAATTTATAAGTGATGAGTGAGGCGTGACGATTGACGATTGAGGCGTGAAGTGCGTTTTGTTTCGGACTCACGGCTCACGCCTCACGCACCACGCCACACATTTTAGGAGCGAAGCGACGATGAGAAGGCTGAATGAAAAAGAAGAGCTGGAGTTTCTGAAGGAGATTCACGGTGGGGATGATTATTCGAAGTTGTTCGGATCGCTGAAGGATGCCTTTTCGCTGCTGCAGGCCCGTGCGCAGATGCTGCTGGGCCTGGCGACGATCTGCCTGACGATTACCGGGTTTTC
>JBFJYX010000328.1:0-3598 GCA_041622415.1 Pontiella sp. | reverse complement strand
GCCGCTTCAAAATCCGCCATCGTGAACGACTTGACCGGAGTTCCCTCCGCATATTCCCGGAAGGTAAAAATGAAGAAGAACGGCGGTTGATCGGTCGTCACTTTGCATCCCTTCGCATAGGGAATCGGGAAAAAGTTCACCGACGAACGCAGCGACGGGTGAGCGAAGGGATACGGGATGATTCCGGTTCCGTCAAACAGGCCCAGCATATTACCCTCAAGCACCGGTTCGTCGGAACCGTCGAGGTAGATTTTCATATTAATGTCTGTGCCGCCGTTTTTAGGATTCCGCCACGGCATCCAGGTACGGACAATCGCCCCCGGCCCCTCATGATCCATCAGCACCCATTCTTTTTTACCGTCCTTTTCCTCGATGCGGATAAAGTTATGGTCCTTGTCGCTGCTGTTGAAGTCATGATTGGTGAACCAGCCTTCGGGATCATCCGGCGTTTTCGATGCGCGGTTGTAGCTGCTGTGCTGCTTCAGCCGAAAATCGGCCTCCGGATAGCGCGCAACTGAATCACGGTCGGTCATTTCTTTCAAAAGCGACTCAACGCTTACCGTCTCACCGGCCCGCGCAGCCGCCGCCAACAGCAGCGCCCCGCATACCACTCGCACCCCGATGTATTTTCTTTTCATTTCCGTATCATCTCCGAATCGTGATTTTTGCTGCTGCTTGCTTTTTTCTACTTTTCCGGCGCTGACGCGGTCATATCCGGCAGCGGCGGCACATTGAGCACCTCAACCGGCTCCGGCTTGCGGTTGGACGTGGTGTCGGCAAAACCGTACCACATCATGCCCACCTGATAGCCCATATCGCAATCGCTGCCGGACCAAACTTCCATGTCCAGCTGCAGGGAGCTGCCGAAGGGCATGGTGTCGAGCGCGCGGCTCCGGCTCTCTGTACTGAAGCCCTGCGTGTTGCGTTCGTCTGCTGCCGTTTTCCTGTTCAACTTATTGTATTTGTGGGAATACGGTTGCGCGTGGAACGGATGTTCATAGAAATCGGTGCTGCGACCGCCCCAGGAGTAAGCATAGTAATCTTCCGTTCCGGTTCCGAAGATGGACGGGAAGTCCTCGCCGTCCACCCAGATTTTTTCGTCGCCTTCGCCCCACCACTTTTCAACCGGGTTCATGATGGTCAGCGTATCGGCAACATAGACCCCGCGCCCCTTGAGCGTCACATAGTTCCAGTCAGAAAAGGGACGGGTCGGTACCGGATACTGCCCACGCCACATGGCATTGAAGTACATCGAACGCTCATCCCAGGTCCATGCCCCGGTTTTGACTTCCAGCGCGGCCTCTACCGGCGCACCACCCAGGTTCAGCAGCGAAACCTTTCCGCCCTTCTGGTACGGCATCACCCAGCGACAGCTCAGTGTACCGTCTTCCGCCACCGTACGGTACCAACCCTGTACCGGATTCAGCCCGATGCCGGCACCAAAAAAATCTCCGACCGGACACCACACGGTCTCCTGTCCGTCAAACTCCATTTTTAAAATCACCTGACGCATCACATTCGGATCGTCATAGCTGCCCAGCTTCACCGAAAGCTCACGAACCGCCGCCGTTCCCTCGGGAAGGGTAATGGACTTCTCTCCGTTCGGCGATAATTGAAACGGCCCGGAGGACCGTTCTACGTAGCACGGTGCTCCGCGCCGTGTTCCGTTGTCGTCAGTCGGATTCAGCAGCGCCTGCCCCGTCTTCTCAGTCAAACCCTTCGCCGCCTCGAAATCGGCCATGGTAAAGGTTTTCACCGGCGTGCCTTCATCATACTCCCGGAACGTGAACTGGAAAAAGAACGGCATCTTGTCGGTAACGACCTTGCAGCTTTTGGCATAGGGAATCGGGAAAAAGTTGACGGCGGAGCGCAGCGATGGGTGTGCAAACGGGTATGGAACCAGACCGGTTCCGTCAAACAGACCCAGCATATTGCCTTCAATCGCCGGCTCGTCGGAGCCGTCGAGATAGATCTTCATAGTAATGTCCGAGCCCGGATTTTTCTGATTATGCCACGGCATCCAGGTCCGGACGATCGCACCCGGCCCTTCGTGATCCATCAGCACCCACACCGTCTTTCCGTCCAGCTCTTCTTTGCGGATATAATTGTGCCGCTTATCCCCCCTGGCATTAAAATCCTGATTGGTAAACCAACCCTTAGGTTCATCCGGCGTCTTCGATGCCCGGTTATAACTGCTCTGCTGCTTCAGCCGGAAATTCTGTTCCGGATAACGCGCGACGGAATCACGATCCACCATTTCGTTCAGCAACTGCTCAACCGAAACCCGCTCAGCCGCCTGCGCACCTCTCAGGCTCATGCAAACCAGAGCCATACAAACCACTATCATTCTCATAAGATTCTCCATCCGTATTGGAACATCCCGAATACATTACATCCCCGGGATGTTTTTTTAACTCATTCAAACCCGTAAAATTTTCAGGGATTTACCACTCGGTAAAAGGCCGCAGGATTGGTTGCGGGTATCGAAACGTGCATAGGCGATATGAGCAGAGGGTTGAAATCCAATACCGTTTGCCAAACCACACTCGTCAGGTTGTCGGTTGATTCTACCCGGCAATGATCTCCGGTATAACCGCTGAACTGAAAGCCGATATTTCCATTGGTCACCACAACGCCGGGCAGGATTTCGGGCGGTGCCGACTCTTCAATCACGATCATCCCGGTCAGTGCTGTTTCATCACCTCCGTAGTTCCCTTTGCTGTCGACGACAAAGCTGAGGGTATCGCCCTCTGCAATCGACAGGTTATCCATACTGAAGGTTCCATCCGAAACCGGCAAATCCGTACCGCCGGAGGCCGCGCTGTCCACCGACCAAATCAAATCGGCGTTATGGAACACGCTCGCAATTATACCTCCATTGTCGGCGGAATTTCCCCGCCGGAAGCTGCCGGTGATGGACGCTGTGGTTCCGTTGAGTATATCCGCCGCACTGATGGTATAGCGGACGATGACAAATTCCGTGGCGTCCGAGCTGCCCGGATGGAGCAGCAGATCAACGCCAACCGCTCCCGCGTTAAACGCCTGTCCATCGCTGAAGATCTCAAATTCCGATCCTCCCGCAATGCCACCCAGCACAGCCGGCGTGTTGTTGGCGGCAGGCCCTTCAAAACCGCGGTTCCCTGCATTGCCCACCGGAGTCTGGGGGGTCAGAGCAACCTCAGTGCCGCTCGAAGCGGCGCTCGAATAGAGGTATTCCCAACCGGTCGGCGGCTCCGATGGAGCGGTGCTGCCTGCAACATAGCCAGGTGCGGTGGTATAATCATACGCGATGTCGGCAATGAGTGTTCCGTCCAGCTCTGCCGCCGTGCCGGAGACGGTTATATTGGTTCCAGGGGTGCCGGCAAACACCACGGTTCCGGTACTCGCCCCCGCCGCCACGGGCGAATAGCGCACCACCACATCCTGCTGCTGATACGCCGTCAGAACATAGTTGCTTCCGGAAACAATCGAAAACGGCGGCGCGGTCGATACCGAGCCAGACAAGGTACCCGCTCCGCTGTTTTCAACCGTTACCGTAAGATCATTCGAGTTGCCGACAAACACGGTTCCGAAATCCAGGCTTCCAGTGGAAAGGCTC
>JBFJYX010000327.1:0-3637 GCA_041622415.1 Pontiella sp. | reverse complement strand
GCGCGATGCGTGGCACACCTGGTGGGGCATGCACCTGCTGGCCTGCATGGGCGAAATGTCCTGGAGCCAGGGCGATGATTTCTGGAGCGAGGCCGATTCGCGCATCCTGCTGGGCATGGAATATCACAACAAATGGTCGGTTTCGTATCTCTATGCCTATCCTGATCAGCCGACGGAGTGGACGCCGACGGCGGCCTCGGGCGAGTTTCTTCAGCGCTTTACACGAACGGGCCGCACCTACTGCCTGGCGATTACGCCGTACTATGGGAACGATACGAATCGCTTTTACCGCACCAAATATAATGAAGTGGCCTGCTGGGAGCATGCGCTGGGGCACTATTACGGCCGCGGCCTGAAAACGGCCGACGAGGTGAAATGGACGATGCGCGCCCGCGACACCTCGATTGAGCGCAACGGAAATTATGAAACCAAACCATCGAGCGGCAACGGTTCCTATCTGGGCTACGGCGGGCTGACCTATCGCCGGCCGGCCTATTGTTACGGCGACCCGGTCAGCGGTTTTTATACCAACGGACTGCCGATCTATTCCCTGTACCAACTGCCCGGCACGATTGAGGCGGAGCTGTTTGACTACACGCCGTTTGAGCAGGACGGGCGCACCTATCATTCGCTTTCAGGCGGCAGTTTCACGAACAGCTTCCGCCCCGAGCAGGATTTCCGGATATTGGAAAAAGCCGGCGGCGGACATGCACTGGCCGATTTGCAGGCCGGTGAGTGGCTGAGCTATACGGTGCACGTTCCGGCGACGGGAAAATATAAACTGGCGGTGCGCTATGCCGCTTCGGACGCCGCGAAGATCCGCTTCCGGATCGACGGCCGTGACGTCACCGGCGACGTCATTCTTCCAACCACTGGAAGTTCAACCAGCTGGAGCGACGGTATGGTGGCGCAGAATATCACGTTGTCCAACCGCGTGCAGAGCCTTCGGGTTCACGTTTCAGAAGGTGCCTTCAGCCTGGATTCGATCTCCATCGTAGAGGATGCCGGCGGTCCGGCATCCGGGAATCCGCCGGACGGGCTCTCGGCCGCACCGCAGGATGCTTCGTCGATCAATCTGTCCTGGGACGCGGCGGGCGGGGCCTCGCAGTACAACCTTAAACGTGCAACGGTTTCCGGCGGCGCGTATGACGTAATGGCCCTGGGGCCCGGATCAACGAATCTGCTGGATAGCGGCCTGATGGCGGGCACCAATTATTATTATGTGATCAGCGCCGTGTATGACGGAACGGAGAGTGATGACTCGCCGGAGGTGATCGGCGTGCCCTCCGCGCCGATCGATCCCGGCGATGTCCTTTTGCGTGATTCCGTGATCGGAAATGATGGGCAGGGCAGTCACCAGCTTTCGGTGGTTGTGACCCACTCCGGGCTCGGGCACAGCTATAGGCTGGAGTCGGCCGAACGTCTGATCGAGCCGGTTTGGCAGGATGCATCCGGTGTGCTGAATGGAAACGGCGCGGAGTTGCAGATCACCGTTCCCGTGGATGCCGCGCAGACCAACCTTTTCTACAGGCTGGAAGCCTGGCGGCGATAATTCCTTTCACAACGAGCGAACGTTAAGGTTTGCCTGCGGCTGCAATAAAAATGAGAAACAGAAGTATTAAAAACAGGAGCTATGCGGTCCGCAAAGGGGCGCCGAGCGGCTGGATGATCAGCCTGCTGGTGCATGCCGCAGCATTTGTGCTTGCGGGTATGCTGGTGGTTTTCAATGTGGTGCAGAAAGAGGAGAAAAAGTTTGTCCCGCCCGCGCCGGTTGACCGGCCGAAGATGAAACTGAAAAAGCCGAAGGTGAAGGTGAAGAAAAGCGCCAAACCGAAATCCACCACGCGTATCGTTACCCAGGTTCAGAAGGCCGATATGCCGGATATCCGGCTGCCGGAAATGTCGGGTATGGGGGACGGTTTCGGCGAGGGGGATATCGGCGGCTTTGACTTTATGCCGGACCTGACGGAAATCACGGCCATGGGTTCAACGGTGAGTTTAGGCAATGATCTGGCCGGAACCTATTATGATACGAAGAGGGGGCGCAACGGCGGCCTGATTGCGGCCAGTACGGACACCTATAAATACATGGCGAACCTGTTTGTGCGCAAAGGCTGGGACCAACGGGTATTCAGCCGCATCTTCCGCGCACCGCAAAAACTCTACACCCAGGCGATTGTTATTCCGGAAACCATGTCGACCATGGCTCCGCTGGCTTTCGCCGATGAGGACGGAGTCGGTGCGCTGTGGTATGTGCACTACAAGGGGCAGCTGGTTCATAAGGAAGATATCACCTTCAGATTCTGGGGTTCGGCGAACGAGTTCATGTTTGTTCGTGTTGACGGTGAAATTGTACTCGGGTGCTGCTGGAACGACGATCGTCGCGGTGAAATTGTAGGTAACCTGTGGGAGTCGGATGATCTGCGCAGCGATAAATGGTATTGGGGGCGCGGCAGCGTTCAGATCGGGGACTGGATTCATCTGGAAGCCGGCCGGCCGCTGGATATCGAAATTTTTCTTGGGGATAACGGGGGCAGTGCCGGCTTTGTTCTGGCGGTTGAAGAAGAGGGGGCTGAGTATGAACGAAGCGGCCAGGGCGCTCCGATTCTTCCGGTGTTCAAAACGGCCCGGCTTGCCCGCGACTATTTGGATGCTGTTTATGCCGAACAGCCGGAAGGCGAAGTTTGTTTTACGAATGGACCTGTTTTCAATGATTTCTGATTTTTTCCAATCCCTGGATAAACGTCTGGCTGCGGCAGTGGTGGTCCTTGTTTTGAGCCGGACGGTTTGCTGTGCAGGCCCTGCCAGGGCCTGGACGTTGAAAGACGGCCGCACCGTCGAAGCTTCGTTTATTGCGGTGATTGGCGATTCCTTTGCGCTGAAAACCGAAAAGGGGCGTCAGGTCAAAATTCCCATTGAGCTGATCAGCGAGGAGGATCGTACGTTTGTAGAGCTTTCGCAACCGCCGAAGCTGGAACTCGATTTTATCCGGAATTTGGAGACGATCACGTTTTCCGAGGGTTTATATGGTACCTATTTCCGTTATCCCGAACAGCAGGGCAATTTCGGGTTGAGAATCCGGCAAACCAGTGCCGGCACCTACCGGCACCCCCTGAAAGCGGAAATGTATGTTGTGGCGCAGCAGATCGGTGTGACGGATAAAAAGCATATTCTGCTGGATCGGCAGGCGTTTGATTTCACGATTCCGGAGACTGGAAAAAAGGTGGTCGAGTTTATGAGTGAACGACAGGTTCGTCTCGAAAACTGGAACTTTGAATACAGTGATTGCCGTGCCGTTGATCATGGGGAGGTCTATTACGGCTATCTGATTGCGGTTACGGATTCGCGCAACGAAATCATCGCCATTCGGACCAGCAAGGTCTGGCTTGAGGAATCATTGGAAAACTTAAGCAGGCTCAGCGTTGGAAATTATTTCGGCAAGGACTGCATCCGGTGTTTTCCGGGACGGCCGCAACCCCTAAAATGGTAGGCATGGTTTGAAACATTTGCAGGCAGGAAAGAAGATATGAAATTCATCGCACGAGTGTTGTTGTTAATGGGCTTAATCAGCTCCGCATCTTTTGCAGGGACCGTCGAAATCGATTCCCTGAACTCGCTGGCGGACTATGCGCAGCGG
>JBFJYX010000326.1:0-3637 GCA_041622415.1 Pontiella sp. | reverse complement strand
TCACGCTTCAGCTTCCTGAGCGCAGGCGGCAGGCTGCTCTTTATGGTGATCCGAACGCTCTTGGCTCCGTCGCGCGCGATGCGGTCAACGAGCCGCACATTGCCGGTGGCAATGATTTCCTGAACCGCGCAGCATCCGGCCGTCCGGATGATGGTGGAAAGATTGGCGTGGGTGCGCAGCGGACTGCATGCAATCAGCAGCTCGCGCTTTGCCTGGAGCTGCTGCGGGGGTTTGTGGCGTATATGTTTGAATTCCAAAACGGGCCGGCCTTGTTCGAGAGATGCCCGCGCGTTGCTGGAGACATTCCAATCCCTGGAACAGGTGCAACAGGCAGGACAGAGGTTTTATTCCAAGCCGGAATAGGAGCCGGTATAACGAGCAGAGCGTTTTCAAGGGCACGCTGAGTTCCTGTCACCGAAAGAACCATGGAAGTTACCCTGATAACGATGATTCAGCAAGCAAAAGCGTCCCTCCACCCGGATCAACAGGGGGGACATACGCACCGCGTGCCCGGGATTGGTTGCGGAATGCCTCCCGGCGCCGGAGCCGCCCCGAAAGGGCCGACCGTAAAAATCAGAGCAGGGAGCAGATTTCGTCGGTGGTATCCGCATCCAGGCGGATGGGTTTGCCGGCTTCGATCACGACCGTTTCGACCTGCTCTACACATTCGGCCACCAACGGTTCCCATTCAAAGAAGGTTTCGAACTTTTCGCACTTTTCCTTTTTGGGCGAGGTGCTGGGAAATTTGGGCACAAAGACGGTGCAGCAGTCCTCGAACGGACGAATGGAAATATCGTAGGTATCGATCTTTTTGGCGATCTCGACAATCTCCACCTTGTCCATGCACGCCACCGGGCGGATCACCGGCATGTCGGTAACGGCATTGATCGCCCACATGCTTTCCGGGGTCTGCGAGGCCACCTGCCCCAGGCTCTCGCCGTTGGCCATAACCCGCACGCCCCGGCTCTCGGCAATACCGGCGGAGACGCGGTACATCATGCGGCGCATGACCGTCATGCCGTAACTTTCCGGCACGTTTTCAAAGAGCGCCTTCTGGAGCTTGGTAAACGGAATGATATGAACCACCATTTTGCCGCGCGGAAGATAGTGCGCCATCTTTTCGGCGAGATCATACACCTTCTGGCGCGCACGCGCGGTGGTGTACGGCGGCGACTCAAAATGGATCCCCTCCACCACCAGCCCGCGCTTCATCATCAGGTAACCGGCCACCGGCGAATCCAGCCCGCCCGACAGCATCAGCAAGGCCCGGCCGTTCAGGCCGATCGGCAGGCCGCCGCTCGCCTTGCGCACCTCAGAAACGATCAGGGTTTTGTGCTCCTTCACAAACAGGCGGATCGCCAGGTCGGGCTGTTTCACGTTAAACAGGATCGAACCTTCCGGCGCGTTTTTACCGACGTATTCCGCCACCTGCTGCGAAATCTGAATGGAGTTCAGCGGAAACTTTTTCCAGTTGCGCTTCGATTCAAACTTAATGCTCTTTCCGCCTTCGCAGGCCCTGACAGCGGCCGGCAGCGCGGTTTTGCAGATGTCATCCAGCGTGCTGTCGCACAGGGTGCCCAGGGCATAGGAATGAATACCGAAGACCAGGTCGAGCTGTTTCAGCACGGCCTCGCAGTCGGTCCCGTTGAGCAACACCATAAAATGATCGCGCTCCTTCTCCAGCTTCAGCTCGGAAAAGCCTTCCAGCTTGGTTTTCGTGGTCTGGTACAGGCGGTCAATAAACCGCTGCTTGTTTTTCCCTTTCAGGAACAGCTCACCGAGACGAATTAATATGGCGTCATAGTTCATAAATTCAGTCCTACATGTTCAAAATATTAACCGCGAAAGAACGCAGAGATCGCAAAGACCATAACGCCTATTTTTGCGTTCCTTGCGTTTTTTCGCGGTGAATTAAATACCGTACTCAGCGGAGCGTTTCAATCATTGCGGGCAGGGTTGCGCACAGGGCGTCGACCTCCGCCTGCGTCGTGATCGATGACAGACTGATGCGAATGCTGTGCTGCGCGCGCTTCTGGTCACCGGTCACGGCCCGGACTACATAGCTTTCCGGCAGCTGCTGCGCGGAGCAGGCCGAGACCGTGGAAATATAGATTTCCCGGTCACCCAGCCCCTGCAGGATCGTCTCCGGCCGAACGCCGCCCACCGAGCAGTTAATGATATACGGCGAGCCCTCGTCCGCCGAACCGTTGATGGCCACATCCGGGATTTTGGCCAGCATTTCGACCACCTGGTATTTCAGCTTACTCACCCACGCAAAATGCTCTTCCCAGTTTTCCAGGCTCAGCCGCAGGGCCTTGGCCAGGGCCGCCGCCCGCGCGGGATCGGCCGTGCCGGAGCGCAGGCCGAACTCCTGGCCGCCGCCGTAGAGCAGCGGTTTAAAGACCATCGTCTCCGGCAGGATCAGCGCCCCGGAGCCCTTCAGGCCGAAAAATTTATGCGCCGAAAAGGTCAGCATATCCACCTGCAGCCGGCTCAGGTCCAGCGGCAGTTTACCGACCGACTGCGCCGCATCGACGTGAAACACCGCATTGGACTTTTCCTTGATCAGCTTTCCAAGCATGGGCAGATCGTTGATTGCGCCGACCTCGTTGTTCACATGCATCAGCGAAACCACCGTGGTATCGGGACGCAGCGCCGCTTCCAGAACAGCCGGTTCCACCGCGCCGCTTTCGTTCACCGGCAGCACCGTCAGTTCAAACCCCTCACTTTCCAGGGATTGGAAAACGGTCAGGACCGACGCATGCTCCACGGCCGAAGTAATCAGGTGGGTGCCGCGCGATTTATAGAGATTCGCCGCCCCGCGGATCGCCATATTGTTCGATTCCGTGGCCCCGCTGGTAAAAATGCAGCGTCTCCCCTTTTCCGCGCCGAGCAGCGAAAGCACCTGGCCGCGCGCCTGGTCCAGCAGCTGTTCCGCCCGCATCCCCGGACGGTACAGCGTATGCGGATTCGCCCAGAAATCGCGGTTCACCGCATCAAAGGTTTTCAGCACCTCATCGCTCGGCGGGGTCGTGGCGGCATAATCGAAATACATAGAAATTCCTCAAAACCGCGCAACTTAGCGAAGCATCGCCCCATTTCCAACCTTTGGATGAAGGTTTTGAAACCGGCGATATAAGTTATGGAATTGCGGCTTCGTGTTTTCTTGCGACGGCGGGTTGGCCTTCGTTGACGAATCCGCTGACGATCCGGGCGTGGTTCTGGGCGACCTTGACGGCTTCGGGCGTTTTACCCGTAACCGTTACCTTGATCCCGTTTTCGAGTTTTTCAACCTTGGTTTCGAGCTGGTCAAAATAGTCCACCATCTCTTTGAAGGCGGGATCCCATCGCCGCACCATCGCCCCGCTGCCGAGGCGTTTTTCCATATAGTCGAAATGGGTGCGCAGCCTGGCGATTACCTCGGGGTTTTCGGAGGTGGTTACGGCCACATAGCCGGTCTCAGTATGCTGCACCTCGCGCTTGAGTTCCTGATGATGTGCGGCGAGGTAGCGGATGATCTCGTTCTGTTCTTCGGGCAGCGGGCCGCGGAATTCAGGCCCTGCAAGCGTCAACGAACCCAGAACCAGCGTAATAAGGACCGACCGATATACCTTCATGATGACCTCCGTTTCCAAGG
>JBFJYX010000325.1:0-3639 GCA_041622415.1 Pontiella sp. | reverse complement strand
GCCGCGCCGGCGCATTGAGCCGGTGGGGGGCCAGGCAGATCACCTGAATAACCCGGCCGATCGCCCCTTCCTCGATAAGCTGGCCGGCATAAATGGCCGAATCGGTGTGCAGCCGCTCGCTGTAATAGACCATATATTTGCGGCCGGTTTTCTCAACGAGTTTACGGGCCGTGCCGAGCTGTTCGAGCGTGGTGAACGGCGATTTGTCGGTAAAATAATCTTTCCCGGATTCCAGGGCCCGGAACCCGATGCCCGCGCGCTCCGAAGGAACCGCTGCCGCGCAGACGAGCTGCACGTCCGGATCATTCAGAATCTGTTCGTAGGATTCAGCGGGGCGGGCTTCCGGATGTTTGGAAAGAAACGCAGCGAGCCGATCGGGATCGGGATCGTAGGCCCATTTCAGCGTGGCCCCGGCGTCTTTGAGTCCGTTGGTCTGGCCGTGAATATGACCGTGGTCAAAAAAGGCCGAGGCAAAAATAAATTCACCGGGTTCGACGACCTTTTCGGTGTCGGCGGTCGGGGCATAATCAAGGCCGGAGGAAATCTGGTGTTTGCTCATAATATGTCCTAACAAGTTGCCGTGCAGGAATTATCACACTTGCGCAGGTGTGGTATTTTTCTCATCGGTACGATTTTGACATGTCGATTCGGGCTTCGGTTTGGATTACTTTACGGGGTTTGGACTGGGCGATTTTTTCCTGGATCGCGTGTTCATAGGCGGCTGCGTCGAGCGGCAGGGTGACGGCATCGTTGATCCAGGTGGAATAAATCATGGCGCCGGCCAGTTCGAGGGAGTTCAGCCCTTCCGCCGCCGGGGCAATCAGCTCGGCCTCGCCGCAGGCGGCTTTGACGACATTGTTCAAAATGGCGGCGTGCTGGTTGACCGCTTCCAAGGGTTGGAAAATTTCCTCGGTGATTTCCGGTGTGCCGAACATCTCGTCGGTCGACTTGCTGAAGGCGGAAACCGAGGGGCTGGTACGGATCAGTTTGACTTCGTTGCCGTCGGTAATGATGGTGCCGCAGTCGCCGACGATCTCGAGGCGGTTGGTGCCGGGGCATTCGCCGGTGCTGGCTGTAAACTGGCCGGTTGCGCCGTTGGCGAATTCGAAGGAGGCGATCACTTCGTCCTCCACTTCGATATCGTGATATTTGCCGAACGCGCAGTGGGCGCGCACCTTGACCGGCATGCCGACGAACCATTGCAGCACATCAATATTGTGCGGGCACTGGTTCATCAGGACACCACCGCCTTCGCCTTTCCAGGTCGCGCGCCAGGCGCTGGACTGATAATAGATTTCCGGCCGGAACCAGTTGGTCATGGTCCAGGCGACGCGCTTCAGCTCGCCGATTTCGGCCATCCATTTTTTAATCTGCACATAGCAGGGATGCGTGCGCTGGTTCATCATCAGGGAAACGATCTGGTCGTCGCGCTGCACCGCCGCAAGGATGCGTTCAGCTTCGGCTTTATGGCAGGCCAGCGGTTTTTCCAGAATGAGATGGAGGCCGGCTTCCAATACCTGGATGCCGACGGGGGCGTGCAGGTAGGTCGGAAGCGCGATGATGACCGCGTCGCAGAGCCGGGCTTTGATCAGTTCGGCCGCATCGTGAAAGCAGGCGATGCCCTGTGCGCTGAAGGCCTCGCGGGTCTCGGCTGAGCGGGTAACGACCGCGGTCAGTTTTCCGCCGTCAATCAATCCGTCCTGCAGGTTCTGGGCGTGGACCCGGCCGATGTTGCCGAGACCGATAATTCCGAAATTCATGGGTCAGGCCTTTTTCTTGCGGGTAAAATGGACAATCAGGGCGAGCGCGATAAAGCCGGTCAGAATCCAGATGCCGGTCCACTGCAGCTTGGCCCAGAGGCTGTAAAAACTGCCGAACGAGGCGAGGGATGCGGCCACGAGCATGGCGGTGTTCCAGGCGATCCGTTTGCCGCCGGTGGGCATATATTCCTTGAGCAGGTTTTTCCGGTTCATCAGGAAGAAGAACGAGAAATAGGCGATGGGCAGCAGCACCATGCCGAACACGGAGGTCGGCACCGCCAGCCAGAACCGGGCTTTGGCCTGACCCCATACAAACGGACCGATGATGCCGATGAGCGGCATCATGGCGCCGAGTTTATAGGTCAGCCCCTGCATCGGTTTATTGGCGATTTCGCAGATCACAAATCCATTGATCAGCATGAGGACAATGATGGTCGAGATGGCCATGCCGACGACGCCGAAACCGAAGACGGCATTGGCGACGGTGCTGCCGGTCAGCGGAGCGAGGCTCTGCGCCAGCTGTCCGGCATCGCGCTTCACCAGCATAGCCGCCATGCGGCGGTCCGCCTCCGGCAGGGCGGCCATCTGTTTGTCCAGCGCTTCGGGCGAAAGCGCTGCCACGGCATCGGCCCCGAGCTCAGCGGCGAGCCGTTTGGTCGCCAATCCTTTGTATTGGGCCAGCAGGCCGCCGGGGGGCTGGATCACCTCGCCGTTGGCATCCTTTTCGCCGAGCAGGCCGGGGGCCGGCTGTGCATGGAACTGGCTGGATGCAACGATGACGATGCAGCTCGTCACGAGCAGGAAGGGGATAAACAGGCCGGTGCTCAGGTCGAAGATGGCGAGGCCGCGGAATTCCTTGTCCCACCCGCGCTTAAGCATGGAGTAGGGCAGCAGGAAGGTCATATTGATGCCCACCGCCGTGGCGGCGGCCCCGATCATCACATCGCGCTGCTGGTCCACAATCAGGTCGGTCCAGAAACCGCGCATGTGGTCCGCCACCGCGGCCAGGTCGGCATCGAAGGTGGAGGCGGGTTTGCTGAGCAGGGAGAGGTCGGGAATAAAGCCGGCCATAATCCGGTCCCAGGGCAGGCCGTTTTCGGCAGCGGCCATTTTAATGACGACGCCGACAAACGAAAGCACCACCATGCCGACGATGCCTTTGAGCATCCAGTCGAAGATTTTCACGCCTTTTTTGCCGCTGTCGTAGGACCAGACAAAGGATACCGCAATCGCGGCGACGGTCAGGCAGATGATGGTCTGGGACGCGCCGGCCGACATGGCACCTTCGCCGAAAATGCCGGGCAGCAGGTTTTGGCGGGTGGCGGCGGTGGCCAGGTTGAACTGCGGCAGCGACCAGACACAGTTGGCCAGCAGCGTGGCGATGATCCACCCCCAGGCCAGTACCGGATTGACGTGGTTGCGGATGGCGGCAAACGGTTTTTCGCCGGTGGAGAGGGTGACGTAGCCGATGGAGCTGAGCATGATGACGCCCATAATCATCGCGATCGGCTGAAGCCACAGAAAGGCGAGGCCGCCGAGCACCCCGAGATAAAGCGCCGTTGCCAGCGAGCCGCCGCCCAGGGTGATGGCGCTCTGCAGCCAGCCCGGGCCCGACAACCGTACAAACGCCTTGAACAGGGCGCCTTTCCCTTCTTTGCGGGCCGCATTAATGAGCTCCCGACTGCTTTCAACGGAGGACGGATCCATGGCACTTCCTTTATTAGTTAATAAAGATGACATATATGCCATGCCCGCCGGACAGCGTCAAGGTGGATCGTTGCGGGCGGGGCGTCAGAGCAGGGCGTCGAGCAGTTTTTTCATGGCGGCGTTGACGGTTCCAAGGTTTGGGAAACCGGCCTTTATCTCGGCGGCCGTCTGG
>JBFJYX010000324.1:0-3652 GCA_041622415.1 Pontiella sp. | reverse complement strand
GCGCACGATCACTCTGGAGGGTTCGGGAGATAATATTTTGAACGGCAACGACTATGCCGTCGGCACCTTCACTGCAGATGCCGAGACCCAGGTGCTGACCTTCGTTTCCAGCCGGCAGGGGGCGCGCATCACCGGCTACCAGCTTCGTGCGCTGTTCGAAGTAGCGGAAAAACCGGTGATTTCGTGGACCACGAATGCCATCACAGGCTTTGAAACAGATGTTGTTACAAACGGAACCCTGATTGAAGCGGTCAATGGCGTCGGGGGGAGTGTAACCACGTCGCCCACGATCAACGGGGTTACCTTCACGGCGGACGGAACGCTGCTGGCCAACAGTTGGACCGGTGATCCGTGGACGCCGACGGCGACGAATGCGGCGTATGATCAGCTGCTGTCGACGATTGATTATGAAGGCTCCGGCACCGGGCCGCGGACGATTAAAACCTTTAGCGGACTGACGGACGGGGCGGAATATCTGATCCAGTTCTGGTATGCGGAATCGGCCTGGCAGAATCCTGATCCGGACCGGACCATGACGCTGGGCGGAACGGGTTCAAATACAGTCAACGGAGTCTCGTATGCGGTCGGTACCTTTACCGGAAATGAAGCAGGAGAGGCAGATTTGATCGTTACGGCATCCCACAACGGCCCGCGGCTCACCGCCTATCAGCTGCGGGCCATCTCCGGCCACATTCCGGTTGAACCGGATCCGGAAATTGGGCTGAGCGGAAGCGAACTGAACTTCGGCACCGTATATGTCGGCGAAACCAACAGCCTGACGGTTACGGTCAAAAACATCGGCGGCGGAACCCTGGACGGCTCGGCTTCCGTGGTGTCGCCGTTCTTCATCGAATCCGGCGCGGTCTATTCGCTGACGAATGATCAGGAGCAGGTTGTTACCATCCTGTTCGTTCCGGAGAGTGCCGGCGATTTTACTGAAACGCTCAGCTTTACCGGCGGTGAAGGCGCAAGCGTCAGTGTTGCCGGAACGGGCGGTATTCTGACCGGAACGCTGGCTGCCGATATTGCCGGCGACTACATCGGGCCGAGCGCTGAACCCGATGGATGGGACTATCTCTACTCGGATGCCGCCGTCGGCGGAACAGAAGTGGCGCTGACACCGGATACGGCGGTTGCCAGTTCATACGGCAGCGGTAATAACGGCTTTGGAGATACTAATGGATTATATAATATTGCCGCAGTTCTCGGCAGTGTGACCGGCTCCGGGCAGTATGAGATCTTCAGCGACGGTTATGACGGCAATGCCAGTTCTGACGGAAACCTGGGTGTTCCGGGAACCGACCTGCTGCTGCATCCGGGCAGCTCCAATGAAAATGCCTTCGTCATTGTCCGTTATACCCTCAGTGCTGAAGATCTGGGCGAGTCCTCGCTGGTGGATATTTCCGGAAGTTTCCGGGAAGAGGTCGGCAAGACGACCGATCCGGCTCACGACTCCATCACTGCGGAGATTTACCATAACTCAACCAACCTGTTCTCTGTCACCGGCGCGGACGGTCGCCTCTGGCAGACCAACGGCACCTTCAACATCACGAACCTGACCGTTGCGATCGGCGATACGATCAGTTTTGTGGTGGGTAACAATGGGATATTCACGGGCGATGAAACGGCGCTCACCGGAACCATTCAGGTACAGGAGTCTGCCGTGCCGGTTTTGGAGCCCGGCGTTGAAGTGACTGCGGGGAATATCGAGTTCACGTTCAGCGGCATGATCGGTCAGAATTATCAGGTGCAGCTGACGGAGAGTCTGTCGGTGCCGGACTGGAAACCCGTTCTGGATGTCGATCCGCTGACGGAATCATCCATGGATGTTTCCATGCCGCTGACGAACGAAGCCGCATTTTATCGCATTATTCATAATCCATAACCGGTTTCATCTCGCTGATTCCTGTATCGGCGGCGTCCCCGGCACGGCAGTGCCGGGGATGATTTATTTCAGCGGACGAGCATGTCCCTAACATAAACAACAACGGAAAAACCTATGAAAAAATTAACCGGAATCTTCCTGTTCAGCGGACTGCTGGCCAGCTCACAGGCAGCAACCATCACCTGGAGCGCCGATGCCATTACCGGCTATGCATCGGATGTTGTCACGAACGGAACGCTGGTGGAGGCGGTCAACGGCGTGGGCAATGGGGTGACGACATCTCCGACGATTAACGGGGTCACCTTTACTGCGGATGGAACGCTTTTGGGAGACAGCTGGACCGGCGATCCGTGGAGCGGGCCGGTCCGCGATGCCGGTTATAATGAGTTGCTCTCAACGATTGATTATGAATCAGCGGGAACCGGTGCGGTAACGCTTAAAACGTTTTCCGGACTGACCGTGGGCGCAGACTATCTCATCCAGGTCTGGCATGCGGATTCCAGCTGGCAGGCTCCGACGCCGGACCGCACCATGACTTACGCTGGAGCTGGGCAGAATGTGCTGAATGGCGAATCCTATGCCGTCGGAACGTTTACTGCAAGTGCGACCACACAGACGCTGGTGGTCACCGCCTCCCAGAACGGTCCGCGGCTGACCGGTTATCAGCTGCGGCTATTACCTGAAGAGGAACCGCCGAGCGCTGATGCGGTGACCATTGAAACGCTGCTGAACGACATGGTCGACCGCTCTGCGCTTGCGCGTTACCCGGAAACATCCAATCGCTTGATCAATTTCAGTAGCTACAACCGCGCGTCCGACGTGGGGCCGCCGGAATCGGGCGTCAGCGATACGGCAACCGGATGGTTCGCAAACGGCGATTACAACGGCAAGTATCTTTACACCACCGAAGAGTACGGCAACGGCACGGAATATGTGATGGTGGATCATCAGGCACCGGGTGCACTCGTACGCTTCTGGACCCCGTGGCGCTCGACCTCAAGCCCAACGATGGACGACTATGTCCGCATTTATCTCGATGGTTCCACGACGCCGGTCATGGAGGGCAACCTGCTGACCCTCTTCGACGGCACCGGTCTGATTCCGTATCCGCTCGCACATCCCTCGCTCCGGTCGGCCGTTTCCTTTTTTCCGATTCCCTATTCTGAACGCTGTGTGATCACACTGGACCGCAGTCCGTTTTTCTACATCTTCACCCATCGGGAGTATGACGAAGGTACGGAGGTTGAAACCTTCACCATGGAAGCGTTCAACGCGGCGAGCAACCTGACGGAACAGGTGGGGCAGGCACTGCTGGATCCTGCCGCCAATCTTCCGCCAACTAATGTGAGCTGGCAGGGAACCATTGCGACCAACGCAGAGGCGGTTTTGATTCTTCCGCCCGGAACGAATGCCGTGCACGAGTTCACGGTGGTACTGGATGAAAACAGCCGGGGCAACCGCTTGATGCGTTCGGTGATTGTGAAGGCTGAATTCGACGGACAGGAGACCATCTGGTGTCCACTGGGCGATTTCTTCGGCACCGGCGTGGGGCTGCACCCGTTCGAGGGCTGGTACCGTACGGTTGAAAGCAACGGCACGCTTTCCTGCCGCTGGGTGATGCCGTACCAGGCCAGCGGAACGATTACGCTGGAAAACCTTTATGATGAGCCGGTGGAGCTTTCCATGTCGGCGGCCACTGAGCCGTGGGAGTGGGATGAACAGTCCCTCTATTTCCATTCCGGCTGGCGCTTCCAGTCTCCTCTTCCG
>JBFJYX010000323.1:0-3663 GCA_041622415.1 Pontiella sp. | reverse complement strand
GCATCGATCGGCCGATCGATGCGGCGCGGCAGGATGATCGAGCCCAGGCCGTCACCGCCGCCCATCTCCATACCCCGGCCCTCGACAAACTCCTTCACGGTAACCGCCGCGGCCAGGGCATCAAAAAGATCCCCCGCCCCGCGTTTCCGGACATTGGAAAAATCAATGGTCAGCTTTGCGGCGGGATCATCGTGCAGCATCGTATAGGTGGCCGAAGGAAAGGCCTCATACAGGGTTCCGAGGCTTTCCAAGGTCTGGAAAAGTTCAAACCCCAGCTGCATCCATGCCGGGGCCGCGCCCCTTAACGGCGTCCACTGCGGATTGGCCAGGTTATGCGCCTTCACTGCAACCTCGCAGTGACGGCCCACCCCTTTTTCCGAAGGCTTCCGTTCCCGCCAGGCCTTTTCCGGCCCGTTCCAATACCACTTCCGGGGTTTGGAAAGCGGCTGCCGCGGCGCGTCAATGCCCAGATGCAGCCGCCGGTTTTCCGTCCACGTTTCCAGGAGCTTGAACGCTTCGTGCGCGTCTTCAAACCAGCCGGTTTCAAGCAGGGTGCCGGTTTCATCCACCGCCGCAAAGACACACGGCCGGCTCACCTGAACGTCTATGCCGATATATACAGTTTTCATCGCGAAAGGTTTTTCATCTTTTATCGAACGCTTTGGCCGCCCCGTGCTCTATAATACAAATTCAGTACTGTTTTAGCAGAACCCTTTCTGCCCGGGTAAAGAAAAGGACCGTAAAATGAGGAACACCCTGAAAATTCGTTCAGCCGCCGACCGCGGCGTTGCGGAACATGGATGGCTGCACAGCCGGTTTACCTTCTCGTTCGCCGGCTATTTTGACCCGCAGCACATGGGCTTCCGCTCCCTGCGCGTCATCAACGACGACATTATCGAACCGGGCAAAGGCTTCGGCACCCACCCGCACGAGAACATGGAAATCATCTCCTATGTCGTCGAAGGCGCGCTGGAACATAAAGACAGCATGGGCCATGGATCGGTCATCCGCCCCGGCGATATCCAGCGCATGAGCGCCGGCACCGGCGTCACCCACAGCGAATTCAATCCGCTCAGGGACCGCCCGGTGCGCCTCCTGCAGATCTGGATCAAACCCGATCAGATGAACGTCGAACCGGGCTACGAAGAAAAACCCTTTCCGCCCGAAACCAAAACCAACCGGCTGCGGCTCGTCGCTTCGCCCGACGGCGCCGACGGATCGGTGCGCCTGAATGCCGACGTCCGTCTCTATGCCTCCATCCTCGAACCCGGAACAGAGCGGGTGAAACCCGGCGACGGTTCCCGCCATGTCTGGATTCAGGTCGTGAACGGTAAACTCTCGGTCGACGGCGAAGTGCTCGAAACCGGCGACGGCGCCGCCATCGAACATGCCGCCGACCTCACCTTCCAAGGATTGGAAAAATCCGAATTCCTCGTCTTTGATTTAGCTTAAACCACCAACAGGAGACCCAGCTATGAACGCATGTATAAATATCCTCGGCCGATTCTTTCTCGTCCTCATTTTCCTGATGAGCGCGCTCGGCAACAAGATCCCCCACTTTTCCGGAACCACGGAATATATGAGGGCCGAAGGCGTGCCCGCCCCCGCGCTGCTGCTCGCCGGTGCGATCCTTTTCCTGATCGCCGGCGGCCTGAGTGTGCTGGTCGGATATAAAGCAAAAATCGGCGCCGCACTGCTGCTGGCCTTCCTGATACTCGCCACCTACTGGTTCCATGATTTCTGGACCTTTGAAGACGCCCAGGCCAAACAGATGCAGACCATCAACTTCATGAAAAACCTCGCCCTGATGGGCGCCATGCTCATGATTATCGCCCGCGGCGCGGGTGCGGGATCGCTCGACCGGCGGATCGCCAAGCTGGATTAATCGGCAGGGACGGATCTCTGATCCGTCCCCCCGTGTTCGGCGGTTTCGTTGAAACCGCCCGGCCTCTAGTCTTCCAGATACGCGCAGCAGTAGTCGGCGTATTCCTTCACCACCAGGTCAAATTTGGAATTCGCCGGTACCTCGAACGATTCGCCGGCGGCAAACGTTTTCCAATCCTCGGAACCCGGCAGCTTCACCTCCATGGCCCCGCCGATCATTTCCATGATCTCCGCCGCGCCGGTATCGAACGAATATTCGCCCGCCTGCATAAAGCCCAGCGTCTTGCGGGAACCGTCTTCAAAGATCACCGTGCGGCTCGTCACCTTGCCGCCGAAATAAACATTCGCCTCGCGAACAACCGTTACATGCTTAAATTCAGACATCGTATTTCCTTTCATTGAATAAAGGGCTGAGCATGCCTGCTGAACCGCCCGGATTCAAGGCCGGCCGGCTTATTCCCCGTAAAACATTGAGCCGCCCAGCACCCGGTGCAGCAACACGCTCAGTTCAACAATGCTGTAGGGTTTGGGCAGGAATTCCGCCGCCCCGGCTTCGAGAAAATCACTGCGGGTCGATTCGGCCGAATAGCCCGATGTGATGACCACTTTGGCGTACGGATCGAGCTGCCGTATCTGCCGCAGCATACCCATGCCGTCGAGTTCCGGCATCACCGCATCGATAATGCACAGGTCGATACCGTCGGGGTGCTGCTTGAACCGCTCCATGCCGTCCCGTCCGTTTTCGGCCGAGAGGACTTCGTATCCCAGGTTGCGAAGCACCGACTCCAGCAAAACCCGGAAATCCGATTCATCGTCCACAACCAGTACGGTCCGGCGCTCCGCGGCGGGAACCGGCTGCGGAAGCGTCTCCACCGACTCCAGCAGGTTTTTATGCGCAAGGGGCAGCAGCAGCCGGAACGCCGTCCCTTTTTCCACTTCGCTGGTCACCGTTAATTCGCCGAGGTGCTCTTTGATGGCCCCGTAAACCGCGGCCAACCCGAGACCGGTTCCTTTTCCCACCTCCTTGGTCGTGAAAAAAGGTTCGAAGATCTGCTCAATCTGATCGGCCGGTATTCCGTGCCCGGTGTCGCTCACTTCGAGCTCCGCATAATCGCCGGGCAGCAGGTCGAACCGGCTGCTCCGGCAATAGGCGGCATCGATGCGTTTTCGACGGACGGCAATATGCAGCGTTCCGCCGTTCGGCATGGCATCGCGGGCGTTCAGGCCGAGATTGAGCAATGCGCTCTGCAACTGCCCCGGGTCCCCCGCCGCATACAGCGGTTCGTCCGAAAAAGAGGTCTCGATGCGGATCTTTTTATCGAGGCTCCGCTCGAGCAGCAGCAGGGCATCCTCGCAGATCTGATGCAGGTCAACCGCCACCGTCTCCCGCTTCCCTTTCCGCGCAAAGGCGAGCAGCTGTTCGGTCAGCCGGGCCGCGCGGCGGCAGGAGGAAACAATCTGATGGGCATATTTTTTGAATTCCGGATCATCATCCGGCAGCTCCATCTCGAGCAGCTCCGCAAAGCCCATAATGCCGCCGAGCATGTTGTTGAAGTCGTGCGCCACCCCTCCGGCCAGCCGGCCGACGGCATCCATTTTTTCATTCTGCCGCAGCGTTTCCTCCATACGGCGCAGTTCGGTCACATCGCGCCCCTCGGCCAGCAGCACCGGCTGGTCGCCGCCGAGTATCGGTTTCACGGAAAAATCGATCATGATTTCCCCGAGAACGGGATCCAGCCGCGCAACCATAAAGCGAACCGTTTCGCCGCCGGCCGCCCG
>JBFJYX010000322.1:0-3667 GCA_041622415.1 Pontiella sp. | reverse complement strand
GAGTTTGCCGTAGTAGTGATCCCGCAGGCAGCAGTACTGCTTCGGGCTGTGCCGCCAGTTGCCTTCCAGCGACTCGTTCCACTTTTTCGTCATGAACGGCCGGGCGACCGCGTTCCAGGCCTCGTCGGCCGTGACGGTTTTACCGGCCTGATGCTGCCGCAGCACCCACATGATCGAATTTTCCGCCGCCTGGCCCATCAGGCCCCAGCGGTTATCCATTTTATTCAGCCGGTACGCCGTTTTCTGCTCTTCGGTCGCATTGCGCGCCCAGCCGCCCCACATGCCGTATTTGCTCCAGTAACGCCGGCGGCGGCACTGCTCAAAATCCTCCGCCGCACTGAACGACCACGAAAACGTATTCTTTAGCTGTCCCATATAAACTCCGGATGAATAGCGTATTGGATAGCAGGAATAGCGCAGCAGTTAAACCCCCAACTTCCAGACATTGGAAGAACCGGCCGCGCGCTAAATCCCGTAGGCGGCACCGGCGCCCTGCTCCAGCGATTTCCGCACATCGAGAATGCGCTGGTTGCTCGAACCCCGGAATTTCAGGCCGGCGCTCTTGAGCTCGCGGATGAAGGGACCGTCAACCAGCACATCGATCAGCTCCAGCAGCGCATCCGTCACTTCGTTGTGCTTTATCCCGCCGGGCAGCAATGCATCCTCAAAGCGGTAACCGCTGAACAGCCAGATCGTTTTGCCGGGACAGGATGCCCTGACCCGCTGCAGAAACGGCAGCAATGCCCGCTGGTTCTCTTCCTCCATCGGCTCGCCGCCCAGCACACTCAGCCCGGCAATATGCGCCGGCGCCAGGCTTTTCAGGATCCGCGCCTCAACCTCCGGCGTGAACGCCGCGCCGAATTCGAAGTCCCACGCCGCCCGATTGAAGCAGTCCCTGCAGTGCAGGCGGCAGCCCGACACGAACAGGGAAGTCCGCACGCCCTCGCCGTTGGCGATGTCGTGCTCTTTGATTTCAGCATAGAACATTAAAGATGCAGCACCCGTTCCTTGATTTCCTGTGTGCGCCCCTGGTTCCAGAACTGCGTGCCGATGTAGCCGCAGGTGCGGCGGGTGACGGACATATGGCTCTGGTCCGAATTCCCGCATTCCGGACATTTCCAGAGCAGTTTTTCGGCGGCGCTGACAATCTCAATCTCACCGTTGTAGCCGCACTTGTGGCAGTAGTCGGATTTCGTGTTGAGCTCGGCATACATGATGTTGTCGTAAATAAACTGCATCACGGAAATAACGGCCGGAATGTTGTCCGTCATATTCGGCACTTCCACATAGGAAATGGCGCCGCCCGGGCTGAGTTCCTGAAATTTAGATTCGAACGACAGCTTGGTGAACGCATCGATCTCTTCGGTCACATGCACATGATAGGAATTCGTAATGTAGTTTTTATCGGTAATGCCATCAATCACCCCGAACCGCTGCCGCAGCGACTTTGCAAACTTGTACGTGGTGGACTCCAGCGGCGTGCCGTAGACGCTGAAATCAATATGGTGCCTGGCCTTCCAATCGGCGCAGGCATCGTTCATCCGCTTCATAACCGCCAGCGCAAACGGCTCGGCCGATTCATCCGTATGGGACATGCCGGTCATAAACTTCACGCACTCAAACAAGCCGGCATAACCGAGCGAAATCGTGGAATATCCGTTATACAGCAGCTTATCGATGGTTTCGCCCTTTTCAAGACGCGCCAGTGCACCGTGCTGCCAGAGGATCGGCGCAGCATCCGACCGCGTTCCCTTCAGCCGTTCGTGGCGCGCCAGCAGACCCCGGTGACACAGCTCAAGGCGTTCATCCATGATGCGCCAGAAGGTCTCCAGATCGCCGTCGGAACTCAGCGCCGCATCCACCAGGTTCAGCGTCACCACCCCCTGGTTAAAACGGCCGTAATATTTCGGCTTGCCGTTTTCATCCTGATACGGCGTAAGGAAAGAGCGGCAGCCCATGCAGGGGTAGCAGTCGCCCTTCTTCAGTTCGCGCATTTTCTTTTCCGAAATATAGTCCGGCACCATGCGCTTGGCCGTACAGGCCGCCGCCAGCTCAGTCAGGTGATAATACGCCGTACCCTCACGCACATTGTTTTCTGAGAGCACATAAATCAGTTTCGGGAACGCCGGTGTGGTCCAGATGCCCTTCTCATTCTTCACGCCGCGCAGCCGCTGATTGAGCATTTCCTCAATAATCAGCGCCAGGTCATCGCGCAGCGCGCCCTCTTCCACTTCATTAAGGAACATAAACAGCGTGACAAACGGCGCCTGGCCGTTGGTGGTCATCAGCGTGATGATCTGGTACTGAATCATCTGCACACCGCGCTTAATCTCTTCCTTCAGGCGCTTTTCAACCAAGGCGTCCATCACGCCGCTTTCGAGCTGAACACCCGCCTGGGCCATTTCGCCGGTCAGGTCCGTAATGATCCGGCGGCGCGACACATCAACAAACGGCGCCAGATGACTCAGCGTGATCGACTGCCCGCCGTACTGCGTACTCGCCACCTGCGCAATGATCTGCGTCGTGATATTGCATGCCGTGGAAAAACTGTGCGGTTTTTCAATCAGCGTGCCGCTGATCACCGTACCGTTTTCGAGCATGTCCTCGAGGTTGACCAGGTCGCAGTTATGCATGTGCTGCGCAAAATAGTCTGTATCGTGGAAATGGATAATGCCCTTTTCATGCGCCTCCACCACATCCGAATCCAGCAGGAAACGCTTCGTAACATCTTTACTCACCTCGCCGGCCATATAGTCGCGCTGGACCGAAACCACCGTCGGGTTCTTGTTCGAGTTCTCTTCCTTGATTTCCTCATTGCGGGTTTCGATCAGGCTCAAGATCTGTTCATCCGTGGAATTCGCCTTACGAACCAGGTCGCGTGCGAAACGGTACTTGATATAGGTTTTTGCGAGATTATAGGCCCCGCACTGCAGCAGGTTATCCTCCACCAGATCCTGAATTTCCTCCACGGTGGATCCCTCCGAAACCACAGCGGCAATATTCTTCGCCACCTCACGAATCGTCTCGGCCGAAATACGGTATTCGGCATCAATTTCTGCATTTGCAGCCGCCACGGCCGCAATGATTTTCGTGATATCAAAGGTGTCAAAACTGCCGTTACGCTTCTGGATTTCCATTCTATATCCGCCTTCTTTAATAGCTTTTTATGTTAAGGGCCGAACACAATATATAGACAGGGGACATCCATCAAGCACTGTATATGGTATTATTCGCGAGGCATCGATTTCCGCCCAAATCCGCCGGTTTCCTGCCCCTGCACGCCGGAAAAAGCACCCGCAGAAAAAGGATCAGCAGAGCTCCAGCGATTGGAACTCGAAGCAGCGGACGGATTCCATGGGTTTATCGCTGACCACAGCGGAGGCATACGCCGATCCCGCTTCCAGCCGCTGGAAATACCAGCCGTCTTTTTCGCCGTCCTCATCGGGAACCGAAAAACTCGAGAGCTCGCGGAAAAGCGCGGAACCGGCGGCTTTCACATACGCCTCCTTCCGCGCCCAGTGGTGAAAAAATGCGGCCTGCGGATCGGCGGCCGCCTGAATGCGCGCGGTTTCTTCCGGCGTAAAATAGCGCGCGGCAATTTTCAGGACATCGAGATCGCGCCGGATTTGTTCCAGGTCCACTCCCACCTGCCGGTTCCGGCCGAAGG
>JBFJYX010000321.1:0-3693 GCA_041622415.1 Pontiella sp. | reverse complement strand
CAGGATAATACGGGCAGATGTGTATGTATTTCAACTTAAACGGGTTTTATTTTGAGTGAGGAAGAATGATTTAGAGCAAAATAATTGGGTATGATTCCGAGAAAAGAATCCTCCTGCTCGGAATCATTTTGCTTTATGAACGAGGTGCCTTCAGCGGCTCTGAGAGCCGCCACTACAAAACAACTTCAGCGGCTCTGAGAGCCGCCACTACAGCATAGTGCGATGGTGGCGGAATCAGTCGGCCGGGGGGACGAAGTCGGGGTTGGGCTCGGCGGGGACCGGGGCGCCGGTTGCTTCGCGCCACTCTTTGAGTGCGGTGTGCAGGCGCTTTGCCGTGGCGGTGTGCAGGTGCTGGAAGTTCATTCGTTCGGCGGGATCGGAGCCGAGGTCGTAGAGTTCGATGCGGCTGTCTTCAAAATATTCGTGCAGTTTCCAGCGGCCCATGCGCACGGCCGAGCCGGGGCGCGTACGGAAATATTCGTCGTGTGCATCGTCGCCCTTGCCGGCATATTTCTGCAGATAGACCGGGAAGTGCCAGAAGAGCGGACGCTCTTCGATGGTGCCGCGTTTTTTGAAGAGCGGTACCAGGCTGACGCCGTCGAGGATTTTTCCTTTCGGCGCATCGAGTCCGGCTATCTCGAGGAAGGTGGGATAAAAGTCGATGCCCGAGACGGGAACTTCGCAGAGCCCGGATTTATCGGTTTTGCCGTGCCAGCTGATGACGAGCGGGACGCGGATGCCGCCGTCGAAGTAGGAGCCTTTTCCCGAGCGGAACGGGGTCTGGTCGGAGATTTTTTTGACGCCGCCGTTGTCGGAGGTGAAGACAATAATGGTGTCGTCGCGCAGACCGAGCATGTAGACGGCGTCCAGGATGCGGCCGATTCCTTTGTCGACCATCTGGACCATGGAGGCATATTGCGGGTTAACGACAGACGCATCGTGCTGGCCGACGAGCCAGGGCACCGCGACGATCGGCGTGTGGACCGAATAAAAGTTGAGGTTCATGAAAAAGGGTTCGTCGCGGTGGATCTGCATGTATTTGACGGCCTGGTCGGTCAGCACGTCGACCAGGTGGGTGCCCTCTTCATACTGGTCGTTGAATTCGGTCATGACGCCTTTGGTGAACGGCACAAAATAGCCGCCCTTCGGGCTGCCGGAGGCGTCGCCGCCGATGTTGACATCGAAGCCCTGCGTGGTCGGATCATCGCTGAGATGCCACTTGCCGATGTGCACGGTTTTGTAGCCGCCCTTTTTGAGGGCCTCGGCGATGGTGACGTTTTCCTCGGCCAGGAATTTGGTGTTTTCGGTCGGAATCAGTTTCCGATGTTTGGAAGCTCCGCGTTCCGAACTGTCGACGGTGTAGACGCCGTGGCGCGGCGTGTACTGTCCGCTCATGACGCAGGCGCGGCTGGGTGCGCAGTTGGCGGCGGCGGCATAGGCCTCGCTGTAGACCATCCCCACCGAGCAGAGCCGCCGGATGTTGGGGGTGATGTAGCGGTCGGAGTTGTAGTCGACGTCCATGACGCCGAGGTCATCGACATTGATAAAAATAATATTCGGCCGTTCGGCCCCCGCATGGAGTCCGCACAGAATAACCGTCAATCCCAGTATAAATCTCTTCACAACCCGCACACTCCATATTATTGCTTAAACCATTCCAATAAAACATATCAACGCACAGGCGCTGAGAGTTCAAAGAAACGCAAGGGACAATCCTTTGCGGACTCTGCGCTCTTTAAATCTTTGCGTTGAGATATATCAGATATTTTCACATTTCGTACCAGTCAGTTCCACTGTACTAAACCCTGCGAATTGCGCCAGCTACCTTTTTAGGTTGATTATGCGGCGCAGGTCGTTTGTAAATACGCGCCATGCCGAAAATCCGTTTAGACCAGCTTCTTGTACAGCGCGAACTTGCCGACAGCCGCGAACAGGCCCAGCGCCTGATCCGCGCCGGCATGGTTTCCGTCGGCCAGCAGGTGTCGTCCAAACCGGGCCACCAGTTTAAAGACGACGTCGAAATCACGCTGAAGGAGAAGGAAAAATATGTCAGCCGCGGCGGCCTTAAAATCGAAGGGGCCCACCAACAGTTCGGTTTCGACCTGACCGGCGCGATCTGCCTCGACATCGGCTCTTCAACCGGCGGCTTTACCGATTTTATGCTGCAGCACGGCGCCGCGAAGGTCTATGCCGTCGACTGCGGAACCAACCAGCTGCACTATAAACTGCGGGAGGACCCGCGCGTCATCGTGATGGAAAACACCAACGCGCGCTACATTACGCCGGAAGATATTCCCGACCCGGCCGATTTCTGTTCGATCGATACCTCCTTTATTTCGCTGACCAAAATCCTGCCGCCGCTGAAACAGCTCATGAAACCGGGCGGCCATATTGTTTCGCTGATCAAGCCGCAGTTTGAAGCCGGTAAGGACCAGGTGGGCAAAGGCGGCGTGGTGCGCGATCCGGCGATTCACGAAGAGGTGATTGAAAAAGTCCGCAAATTCGGCACCGAGGAGCTGGGCTTCCAATGGTTGGAACTCTGCACCTCGCCCATTAAAGGTCCGGCCGGCAATATCGAGTTCCTGGCCTACTGGCAGGTTTAATCCCCTTCTCGAGCCGATTTGATCGACATGTCGTATGAAGGCTGTGAATGGGAGATTGTTGTTTTAACCGCAAAAGATCGCAATAAGCAGGGGTTATTTCAGCTCTTGCGCTCTTTGCGTTCCTTCGCGGTTAATCCCAAAATTTAATCAACGGAGCACTATGAATTCCAGGGATTCCATATCCTCAGCCGAGATGGATGCGTCGCTGCGCAACAGTACGATTGCCGGCGCCGTCGGCATGTTTTTCTTCATGACTGTGCAGAACGGCCCGGTTCCGCTGCTGCTCGAAATGCTCGGGGCCGGCGGGATCGCCATCGGTCTGTCCACCACCCTTTACCAGCTCGGGTTGCTTGCGCAGATTCCGGCGGCGTTCATCACGGAAAAGCTCGTGAAGCGCAAACCCTTCTTTGCCCTGACCAATATCTCCGGGCGCGCGCTGGTGCTGATTCCGGGTATTTTCCTGCTGGCGGCGCCGGATCATCCGCAGGCGGCGATTGTCCTGATTCTCGCCGTGATGGGATTGTTCAGTTTCCTGGTCCAGATGAGTGCACCGGCCTGGTTCGGCTGGATGGCGGAGCTGGTGCCGGGCGAACGGCGCGCCGCGTTCTGGGCGCAGCGCCAGGGTTGGAGCATGACCACCTCGCTGGTGACGGTGGCGCTGACCGGCTGGTTTCTCGACCTCTTTCCGGAAAAGAGCCTGACCGGTTTTGCCTGGATCCTGATCGCCGCGGGCATCTTCGGCATTCTCGATATCATCATCCACCTGTTTGCCCACGAGCCCACACCCTCGCCGGCGCACCACGGGCTGTCGCCCGGCCGCCGGGTCCTCCAGCCGCTGAAAGACCGCGGTTTCCGCTATTTCACGTTTGCCATGTGCGTCTGGTTTTTCGGGCTCGGCTTTTTTGCCCCGTTCATGAATGTCTACCTGAAGACCGCGTTCGGGCTGACCTATACCCACCTTTCGGCCATCCAGATTTCCGGCATGGGCAGCAGCATTGTGGCTTGTTTCCTGGGCGGGCGCCTGATCCGCCGCATGGGCCTGCGCACCTACGGCCTGGCGATGGTGCTGACCGTCCCGCTCTTTTCGCTG
>JBFJYX010000320.1:0-3701 GCA_041622415.1 Pontiella sp. | reverse complement strand
GGCAGCGTCCGCGAAAGGTACCGTAACCTCCGCCGCCATCAGGTTGCCGGCATAACTTCGCAGCTGCAGCCAGAGGTGCTGCGGAAATTCCGGACGCAGCGGCGAAATCAGATAGGGATAGACAAAATCGCTCCTGGCGCCGCCCAGCGCTATGTGCTTGATTGCCAGCACAAGGAACGCCGCCGCGCCGTAGGCACTGTAGAGTTTGCCATCCGGCCTGCGCCGGTTGATCCACCCGTCATACGCCGCAAAAATGACCGGCGCCACGATCACGAGCTCTTTGGTCACCAGCCCGAAAACAAAAAACGGCAGCGCGCTCCATCGACGGCCCGACAGGTGCAGGGCCCAGGCGCACAGAAAGCCCAGCGCCGCCAGCGAATCGGTCCGCCCCGCGATATACCAGATGCATTCCGAGTGCGCCGCGAGGGAGGCAAAAATCACCGCCCCGCCGACGGCCGCCCACCCGGCGCCGATGACCCGATGGAGAATGAAGCCGACCAGCCAGCAGCAGAGCAGATGAATCCAGACATTGGAAACGGTCAGCCCGAGGGCATACCGCCCGCCCCAGACCTTCAAATCCAGCGCGTAGGAGGCGATAACGGTCGGTCGGAAAAAACGGACCTTCCCCTCCTCCTGCATAAACCAGAGATGATCCCACCGGTTTTCAACCACCGTCGCCTCGGCAAGATCCATTCGGCCGGCTTCAACCTGGCGGATGTGGTGGATGTAGCGGTAATCGTCGGCCTCAAGCCGCGGCGACTGCAGCGCCGGCATAGACGTCAGCAGCACAATCACCAGGCACAGCAGATGACTGATCAGCAAGGTGTGCTGCGCCAGCCGGTTCAATAGGAATACCCGCTTCCCCCGATAAATTCCCGAAACAGGGCTTTGGACGGAATGCAGGCGTGGTCGCGGTACTCATGCAGCGGTTCAAGGAACTGCATGACGCGCTGCGCACGCAGGTAGGCGTCCTGCCGTTTAAAATCATTCCGGTACTCTTCAATCGCCTGCGGGAAAAAGCTGAAGAGCTTTTCTTTGAGCACCGGAAACTCATAGGGCATGGCGCTGTTCACTACAAAATCCACATTGCCGATGAACGGAATAATATACTGCAGCTCGCTCTTCCGCACATAATGCCAGTGCGTCAGCGTTTCATGAAAATCATGATTCCGGCTCCAGCTGTCGCGCACCATCCGGCGCATCAGACGGTGATCCGCCCAGCGCATAAACTCTTCGCGCTCCGTTTTCAACTGGCCCAGCGTTTCGATGTAGAGCCGGAACTTATGGTTGTCGGGCACGCTCCGGGTCATGTCCGAATAGAGCCCGTGCAGGCAATCCATGAGCAGGATTTCGTCTTCTTCCAATTTCATCTCGTGCACATTCAGCGTGCGTTTGCCCGCTTTGAAATCATAGTGCGGAATCCGGACCGTCCGCCCCGCCAGCAGCTGCTCGAGATGCTTATTGATCAGCCGGATGTCGAGCGCCTGCGGCGTCTCGTAGTCGTAATCGCCGAATTCATCTTTCGGGTGCAGTTCCAGGTCCCAGAAATAGTGGTCCACATGAAACGGCTTCAGCTTTTTCCCGTGTTTGGAAAGCAGCTCCGCCATTTTGATGGTCGTGGTGGTTTTTCCGGATGAGGACGGCCCCGCAACGATGATCAGCCGGATATCATCGCCCTGCCGCAGTACGCGCTCGCCGGCCATTCGGCATTCGGCGGCATAGCGCTCCTCGCAGGCGTGCACGAGATCCGGATAGTGCCCCGCCTCGATGATCCGGTTGATGCCCTGCACCGAGTCGCACCCGTGCTCCATATTCCAGCGCAGCACTTCGTAGATCAGCTTATAGGGGATATTATCAGTCGCCTCAACCGCGCCCTGCCGCGCCTCGCGGACTTCCGCGCGTTTCTGCCGGTAGATGATGTAGGCGCGGGCCACCTTGATATGCCCCGCTTCCATCAGCACGGCTTCAACAATATCCTGCACATCCTCCACCGTCGGCGTCTGCTCGGCATAGCTCTCCACCGTGCGCTGCTCAACCGCCCGGGCCAGCCGCTCCGCCTCTTCCAAGCCAAAGCCGCCACGGGAGGCCGCGGCGGCTTTGAAGATGGCATGGGCAATCCGGCTGCGGTCGTACCAGACCAGCTGACCGTCCCGCTTGATAACCGATTTAATCGCGCCCATGATCTGACCCCAGGCAGGTAAGCCTAAGCACTGAATTCGAAATCAGGGATTATTCCCCGTCCAGGAAGCCCTCGAGTTTGCGGATACGCGTCGGGTGGCGCATCTTACGCAGCGCCTTGGCTTCGATCTGTCGAATACGTTCGCGCGTCACATTGAATTTGCGGCCGACCTCTTCCAGCGTACGCGGGTAGCCGTCCACCAGGCCGAAGCGCAGCGTCAGCACTTCCTGCTCGCGGTCCGTCAGCGTCATCAAAACGTCGCCGATCTTTTCCTTCAGCAGGCTGAACGCCGTCATTTCATCCGGTTTTTCCGCAGACTTATCCTCAATAAAATCACCGAAGTGCGTATCGTCGCTGTCCCCGATCGGGCTCTGCAGCGAAATCGGCTGCTGGGCGATTTTCAGGATAGCGCGAACGCGTTCCACCGGCAGATCCATCTCGTCCGCCAGCTCTTCCGGCGTGGCTTCGCGGCCGAATTCCTGCAGCAGCTGCTTCTGAATGCGCATCAGCTTATTGATGGTTTCAATCATGTGCACCGGAATACGGATCGTACGGGCCTGGTCGGCAATCGAACGGGTAATCGCCTGGCGGATCCACCACGTCGCATAGGTGGAGAATTTATAGCCCCGGCGGTATTCAAATTTTTCAACCGCTTTCATCAGGCCCATGTTGCCTTCCTGAATCAGGTCGAGGAACGAGAGGCCGCGGTTGGTGTATTTTTTCGCAATCGAAATCACCAGGCGCAGGTTGGCCTCGATCATTTCGGTCTTGGCTTTCAGCCCCTTGCGCAGCCAGACCCGCAGGTCCGCATAGTGCTTCTCGAATTCCTTCTGCTCCATCTGCAGGTAGGTTTCCAGTTCCTTGATCTCCTTGCGGACCGCGCGCAGATCCGTGTTGGCACTCTTTGCACGGCTCTTTTTCAGGCGGTCTTTTTCGCTGAGCAGGTGAACCATCTTGTGATGATAGGAGTCGACTTCCGGCACCACGTCTTCGATGGCTTTCTGTTTAAAATGCAGCTGCTTGAAGTATTCGGAAAGACGGTCCTGCGCCTTGTCGAAATTCTTAATGGCTTTCTTTTCTTCCGGGCTGCCTTTTTTCGCTTTGGTGTACTCGAGGTAATACTTCAGCTTCAGCTCACGGTTCCGGTCGATGCCCTTGAGCACCTTCGGCAGATCGTTGAAATAGTCTTCGCGGCATTCCACATGTTTATCTGAAATAATGCGGTCGAAACGCTCTTTACCCAGCTCCAGGCGCTCGATAACACCCAGATAGGCATCCGTCGCGCAGCCGAGGCGGTTGAACATTTTAGTGGTGGCAATTTCGGCCTCTTCAATGCGCATGGAGATTTCAACCTCCTGCTCACGCGTCAGCAGCGGCACCTGCCCCATCTGCTTGAGATACATGCGGACCGGGTCGTCCAGCACGTCCGAACGGGCGCTCTGCTTGTCCGCCTGCTCTTTCTCGAGCCGGGCCTGATACTCTTCAACATCGTCCTGCTTGATAATGTCGATTTCCATGCTCT
>JBFJYX010000319.1:0-3741 GCA_041622415.1 Pontiella sp. | reverse complement strand
CTTTTTAAAAACCTCCGCGGGAAACTGCGGAGGTTTTTTTTGTGGGTATGAACCACTAATCCGCACTAATGAACTCTAATTAAAACTATCTGTTCATGATTATCAGTGCTGATTAGCGAAAATTAGTGGTTAGAAGGAATGGAATAGATAAGCGGGGTTGGATAGATTAAGCCCCTTTGCAGGAGAGAGAAAATGAGTGTACCTAAATACAGAATTCCGGAGATGATCGATCTCCCCGACCGTCAGTGGCCTTCGAAGAGCGTCACGAAATCGCCGCTCTGGTGCTCAGTGGATATGCGCGACGGAAACCAGGCGCTGCCTGATCCGATGGATCCGGAACAGAAACTTGAATATTTTAAAATGCTCTGCGACGTCGGTTTCAAACACATTGAAATCGGATTTCCGTCGGCCAGCGCCGATGAATTCAATTTTTTCCGCACCCTGATTGAAGAGGATCTCATTCCGGATGATGTGTTCATTATGGGGCTCACGCAGTCGCGCCCTCACCTCATTGAAAAAACGATGGATGCCTTTCAGGGCTGCAAGCGCGGGATTGTGCATGCCTACATTGCGCCGTCGGATCTCCATATGAAACAGGTGTTCGGCATGGAGCGCGAACAGCTGATTGAAACCGCGGTGGCGGCAACCCGGCAGATTCGCGAACGCGCCGATCAGATGCCGGAATCGGATATCCGCTACGAATTTTCGCCGGAGGAGTTTACCGACACCGACGTGGATTTTTCGGTCGAACTCTGCGACGCCGTGTTTGAGGCCTGGGGCAAAGCCACGCCGGAAAAGCCGTTGATTCTGAATCTCCCGGCGACGGTGGAACGCCGTCCGCCGAATCACTATGCGGATATGATCGAGTTGTTCTGCCGGAAGGTGAAACACCGCGACAGCATTTTGGTGTCGCTCCATTCGCATAATGACCAGGGCATGGCCGTGGCGGCCACCGAGCTCGCCTTGATGGCGGGGGCGGACCGCGTGGAAGGTACGCTCTTCGGGCACGGCGAGCGTACGGGCAACGTCGACCTCGTCACCTGCATCAGCAATCTCTATTCGCGCGGCATCGATACGGGCATCGACTTTTCGGATCTCGGACATGTGGCCGAAACCGTAGAGCGTCTTACCGGCATGCCGATCTATTACCGCCAGCCGTATGCGGGCAGCTATGCCTTCACGGCGTTCTCCGGTTCGCATCAGGATGCAATCAATAAAGGGGTGCATAAGCTCAAGGAAGCGCCGGACATGTTCAACATGGGCTGGAAGGTGCCGTATCTCCATATTGATCCGGCCGACCTCGGCCGCAAGTTTGAGCGGTTGATCCGCATTAACTCGCAGTCGGGCAAGGGCGGTATTGCCTGGGTGCTTGAGCAGGATTTCGGGATTGAGATTCCGAAGGCGATGCAGCCGGAGCTCAGCAAATATGTGCAGGGCTACAGCGAAAAGGTCGGCCGCGAAATCAGCGCCGACGAAGTGCATCAGGTGTTCCAGAGCGAATTTGTTGCCCCGGAGGGACCCTATGAACTCGTGGGCTACTGGCCGCGCCCGGATGATCAGGATCCGACGTTTATTCACGGCGAAGTGAAGGTGAAAGTGAACGGCGAAGAGAAAATCATCAAAGCCGACGGCAACGGGCCGATCTCCGCCTTTGTGGCTGCCATCCGCCAGGTGGTGGATGTTGATTTTACCGTCGATGATTATCATGAGCAGGCGATTGATGCCGGTGCCGATGCGCAGGCACTGGCCTATGTGCCGCTCAAGCTCGAGGGCAATGGCGTGGTCTTCGGGGTGGGTGAACACGCGAATATCAACCAGGCCGCCGTGCGGGCGATTGTTGCCGGGCTTAACCGCATTGCGAAAAAATAAGGATCTGAATATGAATTTGAGTGGCCATACAAAACCGTTTGCTGTGCTGGGTCATCCGATCGGGCATACGCTGTCGCCGGTGATGCACAACGCGTCGATGCAGGAGCTGGAATTTGACGGCATCTACCTGGCGCTGGATGTACATCCCGACCGTTTGATGGACGTTTTGCCGTCGATGGCGCTGATGGGATTTGCCGGCGTCAACCTGACGGTGCCGCATAAGGAAATTGCGTTCCGGGGGCTGGAAAAGCTGGATGCCAGCGCCAAGCTGTTCGGCGCGGCCAATACCGTTGAGTTTACCGCGGACGGCATGGTCGGCCACAACACCGACGGCTATGGCTTCCTGAAAGCACTGGAAGAGGCCTTTGGTAAAACCGTTGAAGGCGATGCGGTTTTTGTACTGGGCTGCGGCGGGGCCGGCCGGGCCGCGGCATTGCAGGCGGCGGTGAAGGGGGCGAAATCGCTGGTGCTGGCGGATATTGATGCCGAGCGCGTCCAGCGGCTGGAAGACGAAATCAAGTCGCTGGCTCCGGACATTGAAATTTTCCAGGCATTGGAAAAAGAAAAACAGCTGGAGCTGTGCCGCGAATGCGACCTGGTGGTCCAGGCGTCGCCGGTCGGTATGAAAAAGGACGATCCTTCGCTGCTTCCGCCGGAAGCCTTCAAAGAAGGACAGCGGGCCTTTGACCTGATTTACATGTATCCCGAAACCGCATTCCTGACCACGGCGCGCGAAGCTGGCGCGCAGATTGCTAATGGGTTGGGTATGCTGCTGCATCAGGGCGCGCGCGCCTTTGAAATCTGGACCGGCACCGAGCCGTCGGTTCCGGCCATGCGCAAAGCGCTGGAAGATGCGGTTTACGGAGCGTGATGCGTGGCGTTTGAGACGTGATTAGAAGAGCTGTCACGTCTCATGTTGCACGGCTCACGAAAACGGAAGAGTTTTTATGGATATCTGGGATTGGTACTGGGCCCTGGTGGTCTTTGCATTCGGCGCCTGCTGGGGCAGTTTCCTCAATGTATGCATCTATCGCATTCCGGCGGAACTCTCGGTGGTCAAGCCGCGTTCCCGCTGTCCGAAGTGCATGACCAATCTGTCGTGGAAAGACAACATTCCGATCTTCGGATGGATCTTTCTCAGGGGAAAATGCCGCTACTGCAAAGCGCCGGTTTCCGCGCGCTATCCCTCGATCGAACTGCTGACCGCGCTGTTGTTTACGGCGGTGTGGCTGGTCTATCCCTACCAATGGGTGGTGCTGCCGTACGGCCTGCTGGTCTTCGGGCTGATTCTCGGCAGCATGGTTGATTACGATGAGATGTGGATTCCCGACCGCGTGACGATCGGCGGCGAAATTATCGGCCCGATCCTGAGTTTCCTGATTCCGGCGATGCATGGAACGGATTCCCGCGTCGAAAGCCTGATTGCATCGCTGATCGGCCTGGCGGTCGGTTTCGGATCGCTCTATCTGGTGTCGGTGCTCGGCAAACTGATCCTGAAAAAGGATGCGATGGGCTTCGGTGACGTCAAGCTGATGGGCTGCCTCGGGGCATTCCTGGGCTGGCAGTCGATCATCTTTATTGTCTTCCTCTCTTCGCTGCTCGGCACGATTGTGGGCGTCACGTTCATTGCGATCGGCAAAAAGGAACTGCAGAGCAAGATTCCGTTCGGGCCCTACATTTCGCTGGCGGCCGTCATCTGGCTGCTGGGCGGCTGGAAACTCTGGGCCGCGTATCTGGAGTGGATGACCGGCGCGGCCTATTAGAGCAAATCGTTGTAGCCGAGATCCAGGATCTCGGTTCGCGATCACGGATCGCGGCTACATATTTCCGTTGCGGTCCTGCGTCCGCGCACAAAAAAAGCTCCCGGCAAAG
>JBFJYX010000318.1:0-3761 GCA_041622415.1 Pontiella sp. | reverse complement strand
CTTTATCCCTCCATCAGCCTGGGCGGCTTTTTCGGGTTTGCCGACGGGGTTCTGTTTGATTCCACGCGCATCTGGCAGGGCGTCATTGGCGGCGCCGTCACCCTGATCGACTTCGGCCGCGTGGAAGGGCAGATCGATGCATCGCAGGCGCGCGAGCGTGTGGCCTATGAACAGCTGCGCCAGACCGTGCTGCAGGCGGCGGCCGATGTGGAAACCGCGCTGACCGATCACGCCCGAATCAGTGAACAGCGCGCTTCGCTGCAGAAGGCCTACGAGAATTCCGCCAAGGCGCTGACGCTGTCGGAAGCACTGTTCCGGGAGGGCGAAGTCTCGTTCCTGGATGTGCTCGATGCGCAGCGCACGGCAAACAATGCCGACGCCGCCCTGGTGACTGCCGAAGCGGCACAGGCCCGGAGCATTGCACGGCTTTATAAATCGCTGGGCGTCTATTGAGGCGCCCCGGCGCATACATTTGATTTTTAACGAAAGGAAAACAGAACATGAAAACAAACATCATGAATGAACGTGAAAGCGATAAAACCGTGAGCGATGCCATTGTCTTCGGCGCATTGCTGCTGGCCCCGGTGACGGGACTGATCATTGCGATGATTGTGCATCAGACCATCGACGCGCGGTTTTCCGAGGTATTGTTGATCACGCTGGCGGTGGTATCGCCGCTCTGCATTGCCGAGGAAGTGATCCGGTGGATGCTGCAGAAGCGGAATCCCGTGTTGAAGCGGATCGGCTATGATCGCAACGGACCGGAACGGCTGTCGCGCTTTGTGGCACCGGGTATGCAGTCGGCATCCCGCCGGCGGTAAAGGAATCGATTACTCGATTTCCGGAGTTGATCCGATGGAGGTTTAAGCGTAGCTCTCTACAGGTCGCATGTTGTTTAAAGCTTAACCTCTGTCGGATCTTCAGCTATGAAAAACCACCTTTGGAAACATATTCTTGCCGTTCGCACCCAGTCACCGCTGGTGCATAACATCACCAACTACGTGGTGATGAACAATACCGCCAATGCCTTGCTGGCCATCGGGGCTTCGCCCATCATGGCTCACGCCCGCGAGGAAATCGATGAAATGGTCGCCCTCTGCGGCGCGCTCGTGGTCAATATCGGAACGCTGGATCACGCGTGGTCCGATGCCATGCTGAAGGCGGGCCATCGGGCGCAGTCGCTCGAAAAACCCTGGATACTGGATCCCGTCGGTGCGGGAGCCACTTCGTATCGGGATCAGATCTTGTCTCGTCTCGTTGCGCTGCGACCCACCGCCATCCGCGGAAACGCCTCTGAAATTCTGGCATTGGCCAAGGCCAATCAAAGCAGGACCAAAGGCGTCGACAGCACGGCGCAAAGTGAAGAAGCGCTGGACGCCGCGAAGGCCCTGCACGAACTTACCGGCGCGGTGGTAGGGATTTCCGGCGAAACCGATTTTATTGTATCCGATCAGCCGGTCATCCAGATTCATAACGGTACACCGCTGATGACGCGCGTTACCGGACTCGGCTGTTCCGCCACCGCCCTGATCGGCGCATTTCTCGCGGTTACCGAAAATAAAACCGAAGCAATGACTGCGGCGATTGCTTTGCTGAGCATTGCCGGCGAGCTGGCTGAAAAAATAAGCGACGGCCCCGGCAGCCTGCAGATGAAGCTGCTCGATAAACTTTACAATCTGACCGAAGACGAATTCAAAAACACCCTGCGCATCGAGTGCTGACCATGGCCGACCCGTTTCCCTATCGCTTATATCTGGTGATCTCGGCCGCCGACTGCGCCGGGCGCGATTTTGTTCACGTCGCCGAGCAGGCTGTGCTGGGCGGGGTCGACGTCGTGCAGCTGCGGGAAAAACACGCGATGCCCGATGAATTCCTCGGCAAAGCCGAACGTCTGCAAGCAATGCTTCAGCAGTATGAGGTACCATTGATCATCAACGATAATCTCGACGTCGCCATGCACTCGAACGCCTTCGGCATCCACGTCGGCCGCAGCGACTGTTCGCCGGCCCACATTCGTTCCGTCTGGGCAACCTGCCGATCACTCGGCTATTCCATCGAGCAGCTCGACCAGCTGCAAACAGAGGACGCGCGGCTTTCCGACTGCCTCGGCATCAGCCCTGTCTTCAAAACCCCGACCAAAACCGATACCGTCACCGAATGGGGACTCGACGGCATTCGTACTATTCGTGAACGCACCGACAAGCCGCTGGTTGCCATCGGCGGCATCAACGCCGAAAATGCCGCCGACGTCATCCGCGCCGGCGCCGACTGCCTCGCCGTCGTTTCCGCCATCTGCCAGGCCCCCGACCCCCAACAAGCCGCCCGCGAAATCCGCACCCAAATCGACCGGGCGCTTTACTCAGCAGGCGGCGGTTACAGTGCCGGGAATCAGCCGCCGGCGGTATACTAACGTTTGATCTAATCGAGCTGCATAAGGAGACTGAAAGAGATGATGAAGAGTTTGAGAGAGCAGACGGATGCTAAAATTGAGATGGGCCGTCAGGCGAATCCTGATTTTATGAAGGGCGTTGATGAGATTATCGCGGAGGCCAAAGCGCTCCATCAAGGGGACGATGCGCTTGGGCTGGGCGGAAAGGCGCCCGGTTTTTCGCTGCCGAACCTGGACGGCAAAACGGTAGCGCTGGCGGATTTGCTGCAGCAGGGCCCGGTGGTGGTTACCTTTTACCGCGGGAGCTGGTGCCCGTACTGCAACCTGCAGCTCAAAGCCCTGCAGGACCGGCTGGATGATATTCGCGCGCTCGGCGCACAGCTGGTCGCTATCAGTCCGCAGGTGCCGGACGGCTCAATGACCAGCGATGAAATGCAGGCGCTCGATTTCTTTGTGCTGTCGGATCAGGACGCAAAAACTGCGGCCGCATACGGCGTGGCCTGGGCCGTGCCGGAGTTTCTGACTGAGCATATGCGGGTGGACCGCCAGCTGGATCTGGAGGTCATCAATAACGGCAATGGGCATATCCTGCCGATTCCCGCCACCTTTGTTATCGGGCGGGACGGGACCGTGGTCTGGCGCTATGTCGACGTCGATTACCGAACCCGCGCGGAGCCGGAAGATATCATTGAGGCCCTGCGTTCGCTGGCCTGAGAACAGGTTGTCATTCAGTAAACTTCCGGCGGCCCGCGCACACACGGCCTGACGGCCTCCGTATGGAAAAGCGGAGGGTGACGAGGATGCCGGCGGCGGCGCAGCACGCCGCGGCGAGAAAGACGGATGCGTAGCCGCGGGAGGTGGCGAGCATGCCGGCGAGTGTTCCGGTGACGGCGAACCGACTGGAGGCCGTTTGCTTCTGTCGGCCGGGATGAGGTTTTAGATGCCGGGTTTTATTGAACGTTTGTCGAAGGCGCGGTCTCCATAGAAGCTCATCGAATAAGGAGAACTGGGTGAAAATATTAAAAATGGCCGGAGCGGCGTTCGCAGCAGCAGTACTTGTGGTTTCCTGCGGAAAGCAGACGGGAACAGGAGAAAAGATGACCAGCGGCGCGGATTCTAATCTTAAGGCACAGTTGGAGAGCCGGAAGGCCGCCTCGGGCGGCAAGGCCCCGGAGAGCGTGAAAAAGAGCTATGCGGCCGGGATTCAGGCGGTCGCCGATAGCGGTGTTGTGCAGCAGGCGCGGCAGCTTGGGGATACGGCTCCTGATTTCTCGCTGACGAATGCGTCAGGGAAAACAATCACACTGAGCGAAACGCTGCAGAAAGGTCCGGTCGTGCTGACGTGGTACCGCGGCGGATGGTGCCCGTACTG
>JBFJYX010000317.1:0-3766 GCA_041622415.1 Pontiella sp. | reverse complement strand
GCCAGATCGGCGCGCGCCAGGGTGCCGCGCTCGCGCAGCAGTTTCAGAATGGCGGACATATTCAGCCGCCGCACTGTAGCCTGATCCGCTTTTTTATCGTTTACCCGTTGCATGCCGACTCCCGTTTGGAACTAGGGCGGAACTATAGCCCGATTTGTTGACGCGCGAAATAAGCGAAATGCACCAAAATGCGGAAGCCTTTGGATTCCGTGGTGGAGGCGTCTATTTTGCTTCGTTGGCCCAGGCTTCGATGTCCGGGTCGAGGTAGGCGTGTTCCATCAGTTCCGCAGCCCAGCGTTCGCCGCGGGCGGCGAGGTGCCTGAGCAGGCGGAAGGAGATCACCTGCACGGCGGGAATCTCGGAATAGAGGGCGGTGTTGAGGCAGCGCCACTGGTTCGGAACCATTTTTTCCGGATGGTCGACCTGGCGGTGGCAGCCCTCGCAGATGAATACGCAGGCATCGGGCAGCGGCTCTTCGGGCAGCGGCGGCACTTCGTGGACTTCGAGCTTAACGCCGTTTTTGCCGCACAGTTCGCAGTGCGACCGCGAACGGCGCACCAGGTCTTTCGCAAAGCGCGAGACTACATTCTGACGATGAAATTTTCCCTTAAACCCAACGGACATCGGTTGTTCCCCTTGAAAGATCAACTGAAGATAAGGGATTTATTTCCAATGTCTGGAAAAAAATAAACTTTTCGAGCGGTCAGGAGGCGACGACTTCGAAGAGGATTTTTTCGAGTTCATCGACGGCTGTGTCGATGGTGTGCTGCGCGGAGACGGTTGCTTTCGCCTCGCGGCCCATCGCGGCGGCGAGTTTGTGATCATCAATCAGCCAGTTAATGGACTGTGCGAAGAGTTCGGGGGTGTCGGCGATAAAGCAGTTCACGCCGTTCTGCGCGGGAATACCCGCAGCGCCGAGCGAGGTGGTCACGACGGGCAGCGAGCTGGCCATGGCTTCGAGCATTTTAATCCGCAGGCCGGAGCCGAGGCGCACGGGATTGATAAAGACGGCGGCCTGGTCGCGGTAGGGGCGCAGGTCATCCACCCAGTCGATGAGATAGATGGAATCCATGCGGTCGGTTAAGCGTTTCAGCTCGGGCTGCATGCCCTCGCCGACAAAGCAGCAGCGTAGATGGGGATGGTTTCGGGATACCATCGGCCAGATCTCTTCGACAAACCAGACCGCGGCATCATGATTGGATTTGTCGGCAAAGTAGCCGCACATCATGATTTGGGTATGCAGGGGTTTGACGCGGGTTTTCCGGTTGAGGAATTCAATGTCGATGCCGGGATGAACGACCGAGATCGGCAGCTGCGGGGCATGGTTGAGCAGGGTGAACCGGTCTTCCTGCGTCAGCGTGAGGATGTGGTCCATGGCGCTGTACATCTCAAATTCGAAACGTTCGAGAATGTGGACCTGGGTCGCGCTTTTCAGGCGCAGCGACAGGGGAACGCCCGGCGTTTCGATATATTTGGAAAAGGCGGTGGTCAGGCAGCGGTGACAGGAGACGATTTTGTGCACGGCGGAGAGATAGGGATTGCGGTAGAGATACATGCCCATCTCGCCGTACTCCGCGATGACGACATCATATTGGGTGCGCTCCACCATATCGCCGACCAGGCGCATCATGCCGCGGGAATGGTTTTTCCAGAAAATGGCGGGGCGCCAGCGGTTGATATAATCGTGGCAGACGCGGACCCACAGCCGTTGTTTTTTCGGCGGGAGGGTTTCGAGCTCGTCGAGTTCGGCCCGGAGTTCGTCAATGTGTTCCAGATCCGTATGGGCCGCGAAGGCGGCCAGCCCAATGATGTGCCCGCGCGCTTTGAGCTGGCGCATGCGCTGGTAAACCAGGCGGTGGCCGCCCGCGACATCGCGGTAGGGGAGGCGGTTGGCTAGAAACAGGATTTTCATGTGGTTTTAATCTACCCGACCGCCCGCCTGAGTTACACTCAAAAAACAGTTGCGGACATTTTCGAATCCTTGAATAATGTTTTTGCTTTAAGAGAGTGTGTGGAACGGGTGTTCCATCCGTTGGATAACAGAACAGGAGATAGAGAAATGAAGCAACTTGCGCTTGGCCTTTTGGCTCTTACCGTCTGCATCGGATTTTCCGGCTGCAAATCTGCCCCGAAAGCAGACTCTGACAAAACCATGTTCGACTACATGCAGGAAGAAGTCGGGAAAATTACTGAAAAAGGCGGCATGGCTTCGGTGGGTCTCGGCGAATCCCGCAACACACAGCTCGCCATCACCAAGGCCAAAGTTGAAGCCCGCAAAAACCTGGCGCAGCTGGTTTCGGTTAAAATCGAAAACCTCGAAAAGGCCTTCATCGAAGAAGTGGGCGAAGCCAGCGGTTCTGAAATGAATGAATTTTTCAGCTCCGCCACCAAGCAGATCACCGCGCAGGAACTGCAGGGCACCGTGCCGAAAATGCAGAAATATGAAACCGACGACGGCATCACCACCGCCTATGTGCTGATGGTCCTGAATCCGGACATCATTCACGAAACGCTGAAGAAGAGCGGCAACAAGCTCTACGAGCGTTTCCGCGCGTCGAAAGCCTTCGAAGAACTCGATCAGGAAATCAAAGAATACGAGGAAGCGGAACGCCAGGGTATGCTCGGCATGTAACGCACTGAAAAGCTAAAGTTTGAAAACGGGGCTTGAATCTGGGATTCAGGCCCCGTTTAACTATCCGCTATGAAAATTTTAGGTATTGAAAGCTCCTGCGATGAAACTGCGGCCGCCGTTGTGGAAAACGGCCGGCATGTGCTCTCGAACGCGATTTATTCCCAGATCGCCAAGCATCGCCCCTATGGCGGGGTGGTGCCGGAAATTGCTTCGCGCAACCATGTGGCCAAGCTGCCGGGCATTATTGAAGAGGCGCTCGATGCCGCGGATGAAAGCTATGAGTCTATCGATGCCATCGCCGTGACCTACGGTCCGGGGCTGGCGAGTTCGCTGCTGATCGGCTATTCGGCGGCGAAGACGCTGGCACAGCGGCTGAACAAGCCGCTGATCGGCGTCAACCATCATGAGGGCCATCTGCACTCGGTCTTTATGGTTGAAGACCCGCCGGCCGAAGCGGATGCATTTCCCATGCAGGGCCTGCTGGTTTCCGGCGGCGACAGCAGCATGGTGCTGATGAAGGGGCCGGGGCAGTATGAAATTATCGGCAGTACGATCGACGATGCCTCCGGCGAGGCGCTGGATAAAGCCGCCGCCATCCTGAAGCTGGGCTATCCCGGCGGGCCGATCATTCAGAGGACGGCTGAGGGCGGAAATCCGAACGCCATTCGTTTTCCGCGCGGGCTCGACAGTGTCGACCGCGGCAAATGGATGTATAAATATGAACGGGATCTCTGCTTCAGCTTCAGCGGGCTGAAGACCTCGCTGCTGACCCACGTGAAAAATCTGGATCACGAACCGGAAGGGCAGGAGCTCGCCGATATTGCCGCCAGTTTCCAGGAAGCGGTGGCCGATGCGCTCGCCACGCGGGTGGAACGCGCGTTTGAGCGCTATGAAATCAAAAGCTTGTCCTGCGCCGGCGGGGTTTCGCTAAACAAGGTGCTGCGCGAAAAACTGACGGCACTTTCGGAGAAAACCGGGATTCGGCTGCTGCTCTGTCCACCGCCGCTCTGCACCGACAATGCCGCGATGATCGCCGGGGCCGCCTATGAAAAGGTGCGCCTGAAAAAAGCGACCGAAGAACCGGTCGATGTAAATCCCAACCTGCGCCTCGCCGACTGGGAATAGGCTGACTTT
>JBFJYX010000316.1:0-3788 GCA_041622415.1 Pontiella sp. | reverse complement strand
GGAAACGGATACAGGAGGCGAGGGAATGACGCTTTGGTATAATCAGCCGGCGGCGGAGTCGACCTAAGCGTTACCCATTGTGAACGGCCGACTCGGTGCCATGGTGTACGGAGGTGTGCAGCTGGAGCAGCTGCAGCTGAATGAAGAAACGCTCTGGAGCGGCGGTCCGCACGGCTGCGACAATCCGGATGCGTACTCTCATCTTTCCAATGTTCGGAAACCCCTGCGGGAGGGCCGCTATGTCGAGGCGGAGGACGAAGCGCAGAAAATGCCCACCGGCGGGGCCTGGCTTGCCGGCATCTGAGGGAGCAATATCTCTGCGTCCGGTTAATAAAATGTTGATGAACCCCGAACTGAAACACTGGAATCAGGTCCGGGTTGTCATGGAGTGTTTGTTTTTGGGGGCATCATTGTGCCGTTTACCCAGCGGCCTTCAATCAGGGTTTCATCGCAATATTCCGGCAGGCCGAATGCCCGCTCGGCAATGAAGGCGGTGAGGAGTCGGGCTCCCGCCCGGCCGATGGTGCGGGGCCGCTGGTCGATTCCGGCATCGATGGGCGTGTCATGGATACTGGTGGTAGCCAGCCCCAAATCCCCGGGGATTTGATAGCCGGATTGTTTCAATATGTCCAGCAGCTCGGCGGAGTCCGTGATGATGGCATCGGGCCGCATCTGCTCCAGCCAGTGGTTCAGCTTTGTGAGCTGCTCCGGATCCTCCTGGGTTGACCCGATGTTGAGCGGGGGAATTCGTTCATTTTCAGGCAGGGGGTTCTGCGCCCATAGATAGCCTGCAGTGAAATACTGTTTATAGCTGAACGTTCCGGCAAAACCGATGCGTTTGTAGCCGAGCTGCTGTACCCGTTCAAAGGCCATGATCGTGTTCTGCATCTGGGCACTTGCAGCAAAGTGGGTTTCGGGAAACACTCCGCTGCGGCCGAGTCGCACAACCGCCAGCTCGGACCAGTTGATCCGATGGATCTGCTCGCAGGGGTTGCGCTGGGGCGGAAGCAGGAGCCCCTGGATGTTGCGGGTTTTGAATATGGTTTCGAGCCGCTCGGCGGAAATGTCGTTCAGCCGGAATTCTTCGAGGCGGTAGCCCATCCGGTTGGCATAGTCGCGCGCACCTTCGAAATAGAGTCTGAATTCACGGTGCTCAAAAAGGCCGTCCGGTTCTTTCCAGGTATTCAACCAGCCGAGGGTGGCCTTGATTTTCGGGGTGCGTGAGGCATGGGTGTAACGATGCAGTGCGGCGAGGGCCGGATCAGGCCGATAGCCCAGTTCTTCGGCTTTATTCATCACTTTCTGCCGCGTGGCCTCGGAAATGCGCGGATGGTTGCGCATCGCCAGCGAGACGGTCATTTTTGACACCCCGAGTGCACGCGCAATATCATTGTAGGTGACGGGGCGCTCGTCGGGAAATTCATCGGGCGATAAATCGTATTTACTGTGGGTCATAGTGCACTTTCGAATTGTTGAACCGGCTATGCAGTTTACATGTAAACGCAAAAATCACTATCCAAAAATCTTTATATGTATACTTTGTTAACTAATAGAAAAAGCTGTTGGCATGCGGTTACGCGACGGGCAGCAGAATATTCAATCCCAACAAAGGAGAAGAGGAATGAAAAAGGTAGTTGGAATGGTATTAACGCTGGGCATGTTGTCCGCGTCACACGGAGCCATTACGGTGAGTGTGGTCGGCGATGGAACCGGCTATGACGAGGCGAATATGCGGGGTTTCCGCTCAACAAGCATACCCAAGCTGTTCGATGTTGACGGGAATAATGAATACGGATCCGAAGGAACATTCTTTTTCGGAAACAACGGTGTCGACTCAGGAAACGGTATGGCGTTCACCGTGCACACTCAAACCGGAGCGAGCTGGGCGACCTTTGCCCAGGGATCAGCACCGTCATCGGGCACTTCCAGCAGTACGGCGCTGGGCCCCTATGATAATCCGACCCTGAGTGGACCGGATGTTGACGATTGGACCTTCGGCGGATTCAGGTCGGCGAGAATTGCGAGTGGTTCGGCTGGCGTAGGTTGGGCAGAGTTTTTGACCTTCACCATTGACAGCACTGCTCCGGAACGTTTCCGCATTGGTCTTATGAGTCACGTGCAAGGGGGGGCGGATGCCCGCTGGGATCCGGAAGGTCTTCGTATAGTGGTTGATGGCTCCACCAACAGCGTCACGGGTTTGCCATCTACCCCGAACAATAATGATCCGAGCTGGGTCTTTTTTGATGTGGATCTCAATGGCGAAACCAACGGAACGTTTTCCATCCAGGGGATCGGCCATGATATTGGCAGCAACTCAAGAGGGTCATCGCTCAGCGGCGTGACATTTGATAAAGTTAACGACGCAGCGCGCCTTGAGTTTTTCCCCGGGGAGCTCTCGCTGGAGCTGGTTGCTCCGGATACGAGTGTCGCCGGCACCATCACCGCATCGTATATCTCGGGTGCGGCCTCCTCGAACGATATCGAAATCCTTTCCCTGACGGCGGATGCCGGATTCAGTGCCGCCGCGGTACCCGATCTGGGTACAGGAAATCCGACCGAGGATATCACGGTCACGTACGATAACAGCGGGAACGGCCTGCAGAACGGTGAAACAACCAACTCCACGCTGGAGATTGTCTGGACGGAGCTCAGTTCGGGTGTAAACAACACCTCAAGTATTCCGGTTGATGTCATGTACATTAATGTGCCGACGCACTTTGTGAATGCCGACGTGGCCATGCCGACAGTGTGGAATCTGTATGCGCCGCTGCCGGGCAATGCGCTGACGAACGAGTCCAGCAGCGGGTTCACGGCCACCTTCGCGGAGAATACGTATACCAACGACCGGTCCGGATATATTCCGGTGGTGGCTCAGGAGTTTGCCGCGGTTCAGGACCTTTCCCAGCTGGGGCAGTCGATAACGGTTGCGTTTGATATCGAAATGCTGAACACACCGTTGCAGCATGACAAGGACTTCCATTTCGGGTTCTACGATACCGGACTGAACAGCCAGATCTGGACCGGTTTTGATCTGGGCACGCCGAGCGGTTCGCAATGGGTTATGCGCATGCTCGACTGGATCAGCGCCACGGATACGAATGATTTCATTGCGGGGGATTACGGTTGGTTCGGCACGGCCTATCAATCCTTCGGGTCGGGTTCCAGTTATTCGGGTACGGGACTCACGATTAACAATGTAATGCATTTCGAGACCACCCTGGCGCGGACCGGTGCCGATGAGGTCACGTATACCACCGCCGTATGGGATTACAGCGGCGGGACCACCGGAAGCTGCACCCAGGTCATCAACGAGCTCGCTCCGCCGAGCGACAGCATGCCGCCCAGCGGTAAATGGGACAGTGTCGACGGGTTTGGCTTCACGGTATTCGAAAACCTGGCATTCCAGGGGGGAAGCGGCAGCTTTGCCGTAAGTAACTTCACCGTGACTGTTTCCGTTCCGCTGGCACAGAATTTCGGCTACAGCATTTCGGGCTACTCGACGGACCTCTCCGGCAATATGACGCTGAACCTGTCGGAACCGATTCCCGGCGCAACCTACAGGGTGCTCGCAACGGATAATCTGGTGCTCAATCCGATGCAGGAGGTGGGCCTTTATGTTGCGGATTCCTCCGGAAGCATCACGATTCCTGCCGCGGATATCGCGCCGTACATCGGGGATACCGGTTTTATTGATGTGGAACTGCCGGTGACCGTGATTGGGGATTAAGGTTCGGTTCTTCGTCATCAGAGGAAGATCCGACCATTGGAAAACGCCGGAGCCTTGAGGG
>JBFJYX010000315.1:0-3797 GCA_041622415.1 Pontiella sp. | reverse complement strand
GCGGCCATATTGCCGGGGCGACCGGAGTGATTAAAGGCCTTGAAGAAGCGACCGATGACCTGGGCGTGAGTTCGGTCCCGAATCTGATGATCCTCTACAACCCGGTGCTGGATACCACGGACAAGGGCTTCGGGTCCGATCGCATTCCGCTGGAAAGGCAGACGAAAATCTCGCTCTGCCACAATGTAACCCCGGGCATTGTGCCGACCCTGCTGTTTCACGGCACGGCCGACACCACGGTGCCGTTTGAAAATGCGGTGCGCTTTGACCGGCTGATGAAAATGGCCGGCAACGACTGCGTCCTGGTTCCTTTCGAGGGCAAAGGCCACGGCTTTTTCAACGGGTCATTTTTCCGCGCCCGCAACGGGGATGATGCATTCAATGAAACGATGGAGCACAGCATCGGGTTCCTGACGAAGTACGGCTATATCGCCGCACCGCTCAGCCTGAGTATGCCGAGTATCCTGTCTGAAAAGATGGTGCTGCAGCGCGGGCAGCCGGTTCCGGTCTGGGGAACGGTCGACGCCGGCGCAACGGTTACGGTTAAATTTGCCGGGCAGGAAACAAGCACGGTGGCCGATGCCGACGGCGCATGGCGCGTGGACCTGGATCCGCTCGACGCTTCGGCCCAATCCCGCGTGCTGACGGTTTATGCTTCGCTTGGTGAGCGCCGCGTGACGCAGAACATTGAGGATGTGCTGGTGGGTGAAGTGTGGTTTGCCGGAGGGCAGTCCAATATGTACCGGAATTTCCGTATGCTCACGGGCGCGGCGACCGATCCAAAATACGAACCGGTGGCGGAATATCTGCGGAAGGAAGCGGCTGAAGCCAATGACCCGCTGTTTCGTCAGTATCGCACGGGCGTGACCTATGGACCCTTCACGGTGGAAAAGATCGGCCGGGGCCGCTGGTCCAAGGCCATTCAGGGTGAAGTGAATGAATTCAGCGGGACGGGCTATTTTTTCTGTCGTGAACTGCGCCGCGAGCTGGATGTGCCGGTGGCGATGATCTGCTGCAACCTCGGCGCTACGCGGATTGAGCCGTGGATTTCGCCGGCGGCGTTTGCCGAAAATAAAATCCTGAAGCAGGACTATGATAAAGAGATGGCCGCCTATAAAGAGCGGGTGGCGGCATGGGATGAAGCAGCGGAAAAAGCCGCATACCAAAAAGAACTCGCCGCCTGGAAGGCGGCCGGGGAACACGGCAGAGGGCCGAGAAAGCCGGAGCATCCTTCGCGCGATAAACAGGTTTACGGTACGCTTTACAACGGCACGGTCAGCCCGATCATTCCGTATGGAATTAAAGGGGCGATCTGGTATCAGGGCGAAAGCAATACCGGCAATTTTCCGGAGCAGTATGATATCCGCCTTGAGGCGCTGATCAACGGCTGGCGGGAAGCCTGGGGCCAGGAGCAGCTCCTGTTCTTCTGGTGCCAGCTGGCGAGCTATAAGCAGCCGAATGCTGAACCGATGGGGGATGAGGACGGCTGGCCGCTGGTGCAGGACCGCATGCGCCGCGGGCTGCGGATTCCGGATACGGGTATGGCGGTGCTGAACGATATCGGCGAGGCGGGCGATATTCATCCGAAGAACAAGGTGGATGCCGGCAAGCGGCTTTCGCGCTGGGCGCTGAACCGGGCCTATGGAAAAGAGCTGGTCGTCAGCGGGCCTTTGTTTAAAATGGCCCGGCGTGATGGCGCCAGGGTTGTGATCTCGTTCGACCACGTGGGCAGCGGGTTGATGACGGGGCACAAGAACCTGATGGATCCGACGGTTGAAGTGGATGAACCGCTGAAACGCTTTCAGATCTGCGATGCTTCCGGGGATTGGAAGTGGGCCGAGGCTGAAATAAAAGGTAAAGATTCGGTGGTGGTCTGGCACAGGGAGATTAAAAAACCGACTGAGGTGCGCTATGCCTGGTCGCCCAATCCGGCGGGGGCCAATCTTTACAATAAAGAAGGACTGCCGGCCTCCGTGTTTACAACGGATGTCCTGAAGTGATGGTTTTCAAAGGAAGAAGGAATGATATGAAACAGTTGATCAGCGTATTATCCGGTATCGCAGTGGTCGTGGGAACGGCGGCGGCAAATCCGATTCTGAAGAAGGGGGAGCCGGGATTTATCTATACCCCGGATCCGGCGGCGGAGGTTTTTGACGGAAAGGTGTATGTCTATTGTTCGCGCGATGTGGAAGGGGCCTCCGGCTTTTCGACCATGCAGGATTATTCGGTGCTGGAATCCTCCGACCTGAAAAAATGGACCAGCCACGGCGTGGTGCTGCGTCCCCGGACCGATGAAGGGTTTGACTATGCCGACGGCCAGATGAATGCGCCGGATGCGGCGTATAAGGACGGCTGGTATTATTACTATTTCCCGTACGACAAAACCCACGTGGGTGTGGCAAAAAGCAAAACGCCGGTCGGTCCCTGGGAAACAGCGGTGACCGATAAGATCTGCACGATTTTTGACCCGACGGTTTTTGTGGACGATGACGGGAAGGCCTACATTTACGGCAATGACCACAAGGTGCGTTTCGAGGAAAGTAAGTCCCTGGCCGGCAAGGGGAAAAAGCCGAGCTCGTATATTTACGGGGCAAAGTTGAAAGACAACATGGTGGAACTGGACGGTCCGTGGGTCCGCCTGAATGAAGAGAATGTGAATGAAGCGGTGCATGTCTTTAAACGCGATGGAAAATATTATTTTCACGCGCGGGTCGGCGGTGTGACTAAATACTGGATGGCGGATTCTCCGCTGCCGAAATTTGCGGAGCCGAAGGGCCTGCTGGCCCCGGACGCGCCGAATGCGCCGAATCATGCATCGGCCATTGAATTTAACGGGGAGTGGTATTTCTTCTATCACCGCGGTGATGTGAATGACGGAAGCTTCCACCGTCGCTCGGCCTGCTTCGATAAAATGGAGTTCAATGACGACGGAACGATTAAGCCGATCGTGTATACGCTGGATTAGTACAGGGGATGTCCGGGCACAGGTTTTCCAATCCCTGGAAATCTTTTTGTGGTCGGCAGATGCTCCGGTTGATCCGATGAGCAGATGAAGGACGAAATGATGATGAAAGCATGGATTTTGATTGTGCTGGGCGCCGGCCTGGCCGTTGCGGATGTTTCCGCGGCGCGGGTGAAGGGCATTACCTCGGTTGCGGAGCTGGCCTATTATGCCGGCCAGAGTGGAAACAGCATTAAAATGAAACCCGGGGTGTATCAGATGGAGGACTATCTGACCCCGGAGGTGATCAGCGCAGTGGATCGTGATGATGTCATGGGAGCGGCGATGATTTCGTTCAGCGGAAATGGAAACACCTTTGATCTCACCGGCGTCACCATCGAGGTGAACACGGAACTGCTGAGCGCGTTCGGTGACAAGGTCATGGAGTTCTATGTGACCGGCAGCAACAATCGGATTGTCGGGTTGACGGTGACGGATATCGGCAATGCGCCGACGGCCCGGGGCGGGCAGTCGTTTGTGGTCGACGGCCGGAAAAATGCCATTAAGGACGTAACGCTGAATATGCGCGGCTCTTCGCCTTATGGCTATGGGGACCTGATCGGCAAAGGGGGCGGCAGCCTGGTTCGCCTGCAGAAACACAGCGGCATGCTGGTGACCGGTTTGGATATTCAGATTCTCGATTGCTCCATTTATTCCCGGTCCTTCGGCCACCTCTTTTTTGTGCAGGGCGGCCGGAATGTCTATTTTGAAAACTGCTATGCGGAAGCGGTGACGCGGACCACCGATGAGATGCTGGCCGAAACCGAAGGCCTCGCCTTTGATGTGGAATTTGCCG
>JBFJYX010000314.1:0-3800 GCA_041622415.1 Pontiella sp. | reverse complement strand
TATACATCAGCGGTTTATCGACCCGGAAATTCAGGTCACAGCCCCGGCACTGAATACGGTTCAGCATGTTCTGCATCAGCGCATCCTTCAGCTCCGGATCCGTGTTCACATTGATCACATCATAAAGGCGGACATCCTGCTTCGTACCGCAGCCCGGACACGTAATATTTACTGTTCTGCTTATACTCATAATTCGTGATTCGTGATTCGTGATTCGTGATTCGTGATTCGTGATTCGTGAAATTATTCGGTTCTCACCGGTTTTGCCTATAAAAAATTGCCGCTGTTCTTCAGCCGGTCATCGTTCAGGATCGCATGATACTGATGCTCCAGGTCGGCAACCTCCCGCTGCCAGAAGTGGTCGCTGCCCCAGTCCGGGAAGTTGGACCGGAACTTATAATCATCCACCTGCGTAGAGCACCACGAGAGAAAATAGATAATACGCATCGCCCGCAGGATTTCAACCAGCCGCAGCTGGCGATCATCAAACTCCATAAACTGCTCATAGCCCTCGAGAATCAGGTTGATCTCTTTGCGCGTATGGTTGGCATGGTCCGGCAGCAGCAGCCAGATATCCTGCACCGCCGGGCCCATCACCATATCGTCAAAATCGATCACCATCAGCCCCTCGCCCGGGCGCTCCAGAATATTGGCGCGATGGCAGTCGCCGTGGATCCGCTGCAGCTCCACCCCTTCAAATTCCCGCAGCGCAATCTCCACAATCCGCGACGTCACTTCTTTGAAACGGCCCGCCATGTGGCCCGACATAAAACCGCCGCCGAGCAGCAGGTCGATCTCGGGAATCGTGGTGGTTTCCGGATGCATCACCAGCCGGTGCTCGGCATCGCGCTCCCAGCCGGCCTGATGAATCCGGCCCACCAGGCTGCCGAGCCGCAGCCAGCCCTCATCGTCGCACAGCTCCATTTCGCGGCCCGACTTTTTCGGGAAAACCGCATAAAGAATCCCCTCAAAATCGCCGATGGTTCCGCCGCCCGCCAATTCCAGCGGGGCCACCACCGGAATCTCCGCGTCCGCGCAGTCGCGCACAAAATCATGCTCCTCCTGCAGCGCCGCACGCTTCCAGCGGCCCGGACGGTAAAACTTGGCAATCAGCTTTTCGCCGGAAACCGACTCCAGCTCATAGACGCGGTTGATATAGCTCGGCAAAGGGGCCGTCAGCCCGGTCAGGCCGCAGTCCATTCCGATTTCCACCGCATCGAGAATGCGGTCGGGGGTCAGGTTTTCAAATTTTGCACTCATAATGGTTAACCACGAAATACACTGAACACCCTAAAAGTGCACCGGGGAATACCTTTCACGTATTTCGTGGTGAATGACCTGCTTCAAACTTCCAGGGCCTGGAAAAGGTGCTCCGCGTCTTCGAACGAATCAACCATGATGTCGGGCTTTTCAGCCTCGAGCTTTTCGCGGGAAAACTGCCCGTTACAGACCGCCACCGAGATCATGCCGTTGACCTTTGCGGCCTCGATATCCGACGGCGTATCGCCCAAAAGGAACGAACCTTCGGGGTGGCCGGCGCGCTCCAGCGCCAGCGCCGCCATGCGGTTGCGGTCGGAATCGTCGTCGCCGAACCCGCCGATATCGGTGAAATACCGGTCCAGCCCGCCGTGCCGCAGCTTCATATAGGAGGTAATCCGCATATTCCCGGAAACCAGACCGAGTTTCCAATGCCTGGAAACGCGCGCCAGGAAATCCTTCACCCCCGGAAATACAATCGGCGGCCATCGGGTCATATTTTCGTCGAGATACACCGGCATGCGCTCAAAAAAGAGCGCCGCCTTTTCCGGGGTCAGCACCTGATCGTTTTCACGGGCCAGCTGCGTCAGCACCCCCAGGTCCGTGGCCCCGGCAAAGTTGATATGGTCAATCGAAATCTCGACACCGAAGGCATCAAAAAAGGCCGCGCCGAAAGCGGGGCGGCCTGATCCTTTTGCATAAAGCAGGGTGCCATCGATATCGCAGAAAATGAATCGGTTCTGCACCGCGGTCACCTGCTTTTAGTCGACGAGATCGATCAGCTCATTAATCGCGTCCGTTTCGGACGACGGTTTCTGTTTGCGCTCGCCTTTCGGCTCGTTGCGCTTGCTGTCGCTGTCTTTATTTTTCTGTTTCGGCTGCCGGCGGCGCGGCGGACGGTTTCCGCGGGAACGGTTGTTTCCGCCTTCGGAACGCTCATTTCCGCCGTTTCCTCCGTCATCACCTCCGGTATCGAAGGCTTTGCGGAAGGTGCTGACGCGCAGCTTGCGCACGCCGTTTCCGGCGATTTTTTCAGCCGCGGCGTTGCCCGAAACCAGTACCGCTCCGGCGCCTTTGGACTGCGCGGTGCGGGCCAGGAATTTGGCATGCTCTTCCGGAGATTTGCTGTAAAGCACAGTAATCTCTTCGAATTTTTTTCCGGCCGGCGCTTTGTTCAGCGGAGTTCCGGTCAGAACGGCAATCACTTCCAGTTTTTCGCGCTGGGCAAAACGGGCCAGGCGGCGGAGCATCTGCAGTTGATTACGCGGGGGGATTTTGCCTTTCTGGCCGGAGACCTCGTTCAGCGAGACGACATCGACCACCAGCACGGTGCGCGCCGGTTTGAACAGGTTGAATAAACCCATAGTTATTTCCTTTGTGTTTTCGTTTCATTTTTCCATGCACATGCATCGTCGTTCCGGCTGTAAGCGTCTGGCTGAGATTTACAGCGGTGGCGATGTGCTGCCGTGCGGTTAAAGTACGCGAAAGTAACCCAACCTCCCCCCCGGCGCAAGTACGGAATTCCCATGCCCGCCGGCCGCCTTTTTCCCGCCCCGCCCCGATTCCGCAGGGAAAAATTTGACCGCATCCGGCCCACGGCCTACGCTGGGAACTGCAAAAGGAGACGTTCATGATTGTCGCCCACCGCGGCGCATCCCGCGATGCGCCGGAAAATACATGCCGGGCCTTTATGCTCGCCTGGGCCCAGGGGGCCGATGCCGTGGAGGGCGATTTCCGCCTGACGCGGGACCGCGAAATTATCTGCCGTCATGATCCGGACATCGGAAACCGGCCGATTGCCGAGCAGACCCTCGAGGCCATCCGGCGCATCGAACCCGACGTCCCCACCCTGTCCGAAGTCCTCGCAACCGTCCCGGCCGGGAAAGCGGTTTTTCTGGAAATCAAATGCGGCCCCGAAATAACGCCCGTGCTCATGGAGCAGATCAACGCCTCCGCCCTGAATCCCGGCCAGGTGACCGTCATCGCATTTGATCCCGAGGTCATCCGCTCCGTCAAAACCGCGAATCCGGCAATCAGCGCCCACTGGCTACTGAAATTCCGGAGGCCGTTTCCCTTTCGGCTGAAACCCTCCATGCCCGAGGTGCTCCAAACATTGGAAAAGATCCGCGCCGACGGCCTCGGCACCCACCCGCAGTTTTTAACCCGCCGAATCGTCCAGGGGCTCAACCGCGCCGGCTGCAGCCATCATGTCTGGACTGTGGATGATCCCGCCGCGGCGCGGCGGTTTTTATCGTGGGGCACGCGCTCCATCACCACCAACATTCCCGGAAAACTGAAAACGCAGCTGGAGAGCAGCCCATAAATTAAACCGGCGTTACAGCACGGTGCCCGGCGGAATCACGGTATTTTTAGGGATCACGATAATGCCTTCGCGGATCCAGTAGAGATCGGTCTGCTCATTCTCGGGTTTGCCTTCCGGCGAAATCACCACATTATCACCGATACGGCAGTTTTTATCGACGATCGCGTTTTTCACACGGCAGTTTTTTCCGATCCCGATCGGAATGCCGGAGGGATCATCC
>JBFJYX010000313.1:0-3833 GCA_041622415.1 Pontiella sp. | reverse complement strand
TCAGCATTCACGGCGCGGCATCGGCGGAGGGCCGAGCGCCGGGTAAAACTTCCAACCCCTGGAAAACCAATGGCCAACCGTAAACAGGACTACAGTGCCGGCGAGGAGCTGGCGAATGCGATCACGCATGGGATCGGTTTTTTCATCGGCATCGCGGTGCTCGTGCTGCTGGTGGTTTTTTCCAGCCTTCGGAAAGGGCCGTGGGAAATCGTCAGCTGCGCCATCTACGGTACCACGTTTATGCTGCTGTTCCTCAGTTCGACCCTCTATCACTCCGCCCGAAGGCCGGGCGTGCGGCGGGTGTTGAAAATTATCGACCATTCGGCCATCTACCTGCTGATTGCCGGAACCTACACCCCTTTCACGCTGGCCCCGCTGCGCGGCGCGCTGGGCTGGAGTATTTTCGGGGCAATCTGGGGCGCGGCGATCATCGGCATCGTGCTCAAAGCCTTTTTCACGGGGCGGTTCAAGGCGCTCTCGCTGGCCAGCTACCTGTTTATGGGCTGGTTCTGCGTGATTGCCGTTAAACCGCTGCACGACAAACTGACCACCACCGGATTCGTCATGCTGATCACCGGCGGGCTCTGCTATTCCTTAGGTGCGGTGTTCTATGGCTGGAAATCGCTGAGATGGTCCCACGCGGTCTGGCACCTGTTTGTGCTGGCCGGCAGCCTCTGCCACTTCTTCAGCATCCTCTTCGGCATCGCCCTGTAAAATCCGCCGCTTTTCCCCACGAACACCTCCTTTTGCACGGCAAAAAGTATATCATCCAGCACCCCCGATCGGGGGAACTGGATGATATACCTGGCCGAAAAGATCCAAGGATTGGAAAAAATGAGTGCAATCGGCAGGGCGTATCGGTAAAAAGCATGGTTTTGAGCCAAACCCAAAGGGAGTAATTTGCATGAACGTAAAGATTGAGCGCGCACTTTTAAGTGTATCCGATAAAGCGGGAATTCTGGACTTTGCCCGTCACCTGCATGAAATGGGCGTGGAACTGCTGTCCACCGGCGGCACCGCGAAGGCCATCCGCGAGGCGGGCATTCCGGTTAAAGATGTTTCTGAATTCACCGGTTTTCCGGAAATGCTCGACGGCCGCGTGAAAACGCTCACGCCGCAGGTTCATGCCGGCATTCTGTACATGCGCGATAATGATGATCACGTGCAGACCATGGCGGATCACGGCCTCGGCCAGATCGATCTCGTGTGTGTGAATCTCTATCCGTTCGAAGAAACCATCGCGAAAGAGGGCGTCACCCTGTCGGAAGCGATCGAGCAGATCGATATCGGCGGCCCGACCATGATCCGCTCCGCGGCGAAAAACATGAAATTTGTCACGGTCGTCACCGATCCGGCGGATTATGCGCAGGTGATCGATGAAATGAAGGCGAACGACGGCTCCACCACGGAACCTTTCCGTTTTGTACTCGGCCAGAAAGTGTATGCGCGGGTTGCGGAATACAACGCGGCGATCGCGACCTATCTCGCCGAACAGGTTGCCGAGCAGCAGCTGGCCAAGCCGTTTGTGAAGGCCTATTCCGACGGCACGGAACTGCGCTACGGCGAAAATTCCCACCAGAAAGCCTGGCTCTATAAAGACGCCGACTCCCGCGAATCCACCATTGCGCTGGCCAAGGTGCTGCATGGTAAGGAAATGAGCTACAACAACTATGTCGACGGCGACGGCGCGCTCGAAGCCGTGAAAGACCTGTCCGGCCGCCCGGGCGTCTCCGTGATTAAACACACCAATCCGTGCGGATATGCCACCGGCGAAACGCTGGCCGAAGCATTTGAAGCCGCCTGGGCCGGCGACCCGATCTCGGCGTTCGGTTCCGTGATTGCGGTAACCGAAAAAGTCGACATGGCGACGGCGGAATGCCTGGATGGCCGCTTCATCGAAGCGATCATTGCCCCGGGCTACGACGAAGATGCGCTCGATCATCTGATGAAGAAAAAGAACCTGCGCATCCTGAAGCTGAATGAGCCGATGGGCAAAGCGCTGCCGCAGCGGATGGTCAAACAGATCAACGGCGGCCTGCTGGTGCAGGATGTGGATACCGAAATCCTGGAAAGCTGGAACGTGCCGACCAAAGCTCCGTTCGATGATTCCAAGAAAGAGCTCGCGCTCTTCGGTATCGCCGCGGCCAAGCACACCAAATCCAACGCCATCGTGCTGGTGCAGGAATACAAGCCCGGCCAGTTCCGCGTACTCGGGATGGGGGCCGGTCAGCCGAACCGTGTGGACGCACTGAAAAAGCTCTCCGTTTCCAAAGCGGTGGAAAACCTGAAAACCGAAAATCCGGATATCACCGAAGAGGAAATCCAGCAGGTCATCGGCGAATGTGTATTTGTTTCCGAAGCCTTCTTCCCGTTTGCCGACAGCATCGACGCCGCCAGCGAAATGGGCGCGAAGTTTATCGTTCAGCCGGGCGGTTCGATCCGCGACGACGAAGTCATCGAAGCCTGCAACAAATACGGCATCGCCATGGCGATGACCAATATGCGCCACTTCAAACACTAGAAGCCGGATGCGGCCTTCCGGCCGTGTTGTGCTCTAAAGCCTGCCGAATGACGGTAACGAAGCTGGAAGCTTCGTCTACGTTTGAGGCGGGCTTTTTTTGATTTAATGGGTTGCTAATAATTCTGAAGCGCGTATAACCGCGCTTCGTTTTTGCAGAACCACGGTTAAGTGTTCTGTTCATTCGGGGTCGAATTTCTGCGATGGGCGCGGAGGCATGACTTCGAGTCATGCGGTAAACGTACCGCCTATAGAAGGAAATTAGGACATTCTCCGATTTGGGGCTGAGCCCCGATACGCTTAAATCTATCCAGCTCCTGGGATTTGAAACCCCGACTCCGATTCAGGAACAGGCCATTCCGATCCTGCTCGAAGGCTCGAAGGACTTTGTTGGCCTGGCGTCGACCGGAACCGGTAAAACGGCCGCTTTCGGCCTGCCGCTGCTGGAACGGGTGGATCCGACGAACGATATGCCGCAGGCTATTATTCTTTCGCCGACCCGGGAGCTCTGCCTGCAGATTGCCGACGACCTGAAAAAATTTGCACGCCACCAGAACATCAGCATCACAGCGGTCTACGGCGGCTCTAACATCTCCACGCAGATCCGCGATCTGAAGCGTGGAACACAGATTATTGTAGCGACTCCCGGTCGCCTTGTTGATCTGATCGAACGCCGCGCGGCAAAACTCGATCAGATTTCCGTAGTCGTTTTGGACGAAGCGGACGAAATGCTCAACATGGGCTTTAAGGATGAGCTGGACGCCATCCTGCAGAAGGCACCGGAAGATCGCGTCACCTGGCTGTTCTCGGCCACCATGGCCAAAGGCGTGGCGCGCATTGCCGCCAACTACCAGACCGATCCGGTCGAGGTGTCCGTCGGCGGCCGCAACGAATCGGCGGCGAACATCGAGCACTTCTGCTTTATGGTGCACGAAAAAGACCGCTACCCGGCACTGAAGCGTATCCTCGACTACCTGCCCGAAATTTACGGCGTCATCTTCTGCCGCACCCGCGCCGAAACGCAGACCGTGGCTGAAAAGCTGATGAACGACGGCTATTCCGCCGAAGCCCTCCACGGCGATCTCTCCCAGGCGCAGCGCGATACCGTGATGCGCAAGTTCCGGCAGAAATCCGTGCAGGTGCTGGTCGCCACCGACGTCGCCGCACGCGGCATCGACGTGAACGACATCACCCACGTCATTCACTATAAACTCTCCGACGAAACCGCGGCCTATACGCACCGTTCCGGCCGTACGGCGCGTGCCGGTAAATCCGGGGTTTCCATTGCGCTGATCAATATGCACGAGCGCCGCCG
>JBFJYX010000312.1:0-3842 GCA_041622415.1 Pontiella sp. | reverse complement strand
TGTGGTCGGCCTGATCATGTTCATCACGCCCGGCCAGGGCATCCTGACGGTGCTGATCGGCGTCTACCTGCTGGCCGACGAAATTCCAATGTTTGGAAGACTGCGCGACCGGATCGAGCACCGTTTCCCGAAAGTCACCGAATTTGTCCATAAACAGAAGGACAAACTGCACGCCAGGTTCCATAAAAAATAAACGCACGCAATGTCGCTGAGAGCGCCAGGAACGGCGTTGAACAGGGCCACCTAGCGCGCGTTGCGACGTTGCGTGAGGAACCGCTTACAAATCGATGCCGAAATATTCGACGGCATTGTTGTAGCAGATATTTTCGATCATTTCCCCGAGCAGGTCCATATCGGCCGGAAGCTCCCCGTTTTCTACGTCTTTGCCGATCAGGTTGCACAGAATGCGTCGGAAATATTCGTGGCGCGGGTACGACAGAAAACTGCGCGAGTCCGTCAGCATACCGACAAAGCGGCTCAGCAGGCCGAGCAGGGAAAGTGCATTCATCTGCTTCTCCATCCCGTCTTTCTGATCCAGGAACCACCAGCCCGAACCAAACTGCATTTTGCCCGGACACGAGCCGTCCTGATAGTTGCCGATCATCGTGGCAAACAGTTCGTTGTCCGCCGGGTTGATGTTGTAGAGAATCGATTTGGCCAGCTGATTCGAAGAATCCAGCCGGTCGAGCAGTTTCACAAAGCCGGGCCCCTGGCGGTAATCCGCAATGGAGTCAAACCCGGTATCCGGACCCAGCGTTTTAAACAAGCGCGTGTTGGTGTTGCGGAACACGCCCACATGGAACTGCTGCACCCAGCCGCGCCGGTGGTTCATCTTCCCGATCTCATAAAGAAAATGCGCCGCAAACTGGTCCTGCTCCAGCTGGCTCACCTCTTTCCCGGCAAGCGCTTTCTGGAAAATAGCCTCCAGTTCCGAGGCCGAGGCCTCCTCCGCGGGCACATACGCCACGCCATGGTCGGACAGGCGGCAGCCCGCCCCATGAAAATACGCATGCCGCTCATCCAGCGCTGCGAACAGCTCATCCAACTGGACGGCCGTCCTGCCGGATGAGCCGTTCAGCGTTTCAATGTAGTCCTTCCACGCCGGAATATTCGACAGATTCATCGCCCGGTCCGGGCGGAACGTGGGCAGCACTTTGCATTCAAATCCATCCGCCGCAATCTGCCGGTGGTATTTCAGGTCATCAACCGGATCATCGGTGGTGCAGACCAGTTTGACGTTCATCTTCTGCATCAGGTTGCGCGCACTGAATTCCGGAGTCCGGAGTTGTGCGGTGCACGCCTCGTAGACTTCGTCCGCCGTGGCCGGACTGAGCAGGGTGTCGATATCAAAGTAGCGCTGCAGCTCCAGGTGGGTCCAGTGATAGAGCGGGTTGCGCAGTGTCTGCGGCACGGTTTCCGCCCACGCATCGAACTTGGCTTTCCAGGAGGCGGAACCCGTGACGAATTCCTCCTTCACCCCGTTGGTGCGCATGGCACGCCATTTATAGTGATCCCCGCCCAGCCAGCATTCGCCGATATTGTCGTACTGCTTATCCTCGGCCACATCCTGCGGCGACAGATGGCAATGATAGTCATAAATCGGCATGCTCTCGGCATGCTCGTGATACAACTTGATGGCGGTCTTGGTATTGAGGATAAAATCCTCATCCATGAATTTTTTCATAGCTGGTCCTTAAACTTTTCTTTGTATGCCCACAGCCCCAGGGCCGGGTTGCTGATATAAAAAATCTCTTCCCCGTCCGGCAGCGTATTCCATCCGTCCTTCAGTTCATCGGGATTATAGCGCGCGGCCATTTCCGCATACGGCGCGGCGTCGAAACCGACGGAGCGCACTTCATCCAGCGAGACATCATTTCCGGGACAATAGGTAATATTAAAACGCCCTTCCGATGAACCGTGAATCAGATGCGCCGCCGCCCCGAGGTTCGAACGCAGCTCTTCATCGTCTTCCACATATTTCAGGGTCGCCGGTGTGCCGCAGTAGCCGAACTTCCGGATCAGTTTGTCGATGGTCGGGTCCTCGCCGAATTCCTTCAGGGCCGGAGCGAGCACCACCAGCTCGCCGTCATCCGCAATCGCCATGCGCGTGCGGTAGACCGATTTATTGCCGAGCCATGTGCTCTGGAATTCATGCGGATCAAGATAGACCACCACCTTTTTCGGCTCGCGGTCCAGCAGCGTAATGTTCACGGCGCGCGCCAGCTTGCAGGCTTCTTCGAAAACGGTCACATCGTCGCCGGCATAAAACCCGCGCATATGCATTTCGCCGGTAGCATAATCCTGCTCCATCACCGTCAGCATATAGGTGATCGGCAGGTCGGAAAGATAGGTCTCCACGGCATGATTAAACAGACGACGCACCGGCGAATCGGTCTGCCCGAGAATATTTTCAATGCCGGCCACCGCCCCGAGAAAATGCGATTTGTTGATAATGTCCGACCCGCCGGCACCGACCACAATGTTTTTGGTATAGTTGGCCATGCCCACCACTTCGTGCGGAACCACCTGACCGACGGAGAGAATCAGATCATAGCCGTCAAACAGCATCCGGTTGACTTCCACGCCGACCGTGTAGTCGACTTTTCCATTCGAAAGCGCTGAAAGCATATCGCCAGGAATCACGCCCTTCCGCACCACCTCATTCCGCCAGTCGTGCACCTTGAAAGCTTCCAGCGGAATCTTTTCCCCGAACATCATGCGCAGCTGCGCATCCGTCATCGGATTATGCGTTCCAAGGGTTGGAAGAATATCGACCTTAACCCCCTGCGCCACGAGCCGTTCATAAACCATTTCCGTGATCGGCCCGGCCATCGAGTTCAGCCGCGTGTGATCCGGCGGCAGAATCAACACCTTCTGCACATCACCCGTTTTTTCCAAACATTGGAAAACCAATGCCTGAAGTTCATCTGTGGAAATCGAAACCTGTTCACCGAATGTACTGATCATGATGAAACCTCGCGCTCGTTCGTTTCACTCACTGAAGCCAAAGCCGCAAAGGCACAAAGCACTTCACTTTGCGCCCTCTGCGGCTTTGTGTGAGCATTAGACTATATACGTTGAAGCGGACGTATCGCCGCCGCGGCCGGTCCAGTTGGTGTGGAAGAATTCGCCGCGCGGTTTATCGAGACGCTCATAGGTGTGCGCACCGAAATAGTCGCGCTGCGCCTGCAGCAGGTTGGCCGGCAGACGCTCGGAACGGTAACCGTCAAAATAGGCCAGGGCCGCACCGATCGCCGGCATCGGAATACCGAGCTCCGCGGATTTCATGATCACACGGCGCCACGACGCCTGCGCAGTCTCAACCGCATTCTTGAAGAACGGATCGAGCAGCAGGTTGACGAGGTCCGGATTCGAATCAAACGCCTCCTTGATCTTGCCGAGGAATACCGAGCGGATAATGCAGCCGCCGCGCCACATCAGGGCAATTTCACCGTTGTTAAGGGTCCAGCCGTGCTCTTCGGCCGCCGCGCGCATCAGCTGATAGCCCTGCGCATAGGACACAATCTTCGAGGCATAGAGCGCCTGCTTGAGATCTTCAATCATGGCGGCTTTGTCGCCGTCAAACGTCGTGCCCGGACCGCTCAGCACTTTAGACGCCGCCACGCGCTCATCCTTCAGCGCGGAGAGGCAGCGGGCAAAAACGGCTTCGCCGATCAGGGTCAGCGGCTGGCCGCAGTCCAGCGCGGAAACCGCCGTCCATTTGCCGGTGCCTTTCTGGCCGGCCGTATCAAGAATCGAATCAATGACCGCTTCGCCCTCTTCGGTTTTATAGCCGAGAATATCGCGGGTGATTTCAATGAGGTAGGAATCGAGCTCGCTCT
>JBFJYX010000311.1:0-3881 GCA_041622415.1 Pontiella sp. | reverse complement strand
CGGGCGTTCGCCGAGAAAGAGAAGATGAATGTGCTGTTCATTGCGGTGGATGATCTGAACGACTGGACGGGCCTGCTGGAGGGACATCCGCAGGCGTATACGCCGAACCTGGACCGGTTGGTGAAGCGCGGAGTCTATTTTACGAATGCGCACTGCGCGGCGCCGGTCTGCACCACGTCGCGGCACTCGCTGCTGAGCGGTCTGGCACCGACCACGTCGGGCTGGATGAACCGTATTCCGAAAAATGCTGAAGAATATGAAGAAGGGCTGCAGGGACGGAAACCGCTGCCGACGCTGTTTCGGGATAACGGCTATACGACGATGGCGGCGGGTAAGATTTATCACAAGGGGGTCGATGATTTTGATTATCCGCTTTGGGATGAAACGCTCTCGAGCAATTACGGGTTCAGAATGGGCATGCCGTGGTATCGCAACAGCCACTTTAATCCCTTTCCGCCGGACGGCGGGGCCATCTATCAGGCGAATGGCGGCCGCGTGAAGGGCGACACGCTCTGCTGGGCGGCACTGGAAAAGGATGAGATGCCGAAAAAGGGCATGCCCGATGAGCAGATTGCGGACTGGGCGATTGAGCAGCTGGGCGAAAAACATGATAAGCCGTTTTTCATGGCGGTGGGTTTTCTGCGTCCGCACAATCCCTATACCGCGCCGAAGAAATATTTTGAGCACTATCCCATGGATTCGATCGTGATGCCTGAAGTCCCGGAGGATGAACTCAATGATATTCCGCTCTATGGCAAGGCGATGATTTACGGAACGTTGCCGAAGGGCGATCACCGGGAAGTGCTGGACATCAGCCCGACCTATTGGAAGGAGCTCGTCCGGGCTTATCTGGCGTGTGTCACGTTTGCGGATGATCAGATCGGCCGTGTGCTCGATGCCCTGGATGACAGTGACTATGCGGATAACACGATCATTGTCCTGTGGTCGGACCATGGGCAGCACCTGGGCGAAAAACGGCACTGGCGCAAACAGGCGCTTTGGGAAGAAGCGACGCGCGTTCCGCTGTTTATTTCGGTGCCGGGCGTATCAAAGAAAAACGAACTGCGGGATACTCCGGTCAGCCTGCTGGATATTTTTCCGACGCTGACGGAACTGTGCAATCTGCCGCAGCAGGATCTGGATGGCGTAAGTCTGGTGCCGATGCTGAAAAGCGACAAGGCGACACGCGGGGCCCCGGTGGTCACCACGCGGAAGTACGGCAACCATGCGGTGCGCAGCCAGCACTGGCGGTATATCCGCTATCGCGACGGATCGGAAGAACTCTACGATCATCGCAAGGATCCGGGTGAGCATGTGAACCTGGCCATGAGGCCGGAATATGAAGAAGTCCTGGTGAAACATCGGGAATACCTGCTCAAGAATGAAGCGGCCGGCGATGCGTCGGCGGAGAATAAACGGGACACCTATGATTCGCTCGTCGATCAGTTTAAGTCGGAAGGACTGCCGGACTGGCTGAAATAAAAACAATGACGATGATGCGCAGCATTTTGGCCGGCTTGGTGTGCGTGCTGGCGGGGGCCTCGGCCGCGTCTGCAGATACGCTGCAGGTGAAGGCGAAGCGGAGCCCCGGACAGGCGTGGAAGGCGTATGAAACCCGAACGGTGGATGCTCTGAGCCGCTATAAAAAAGAGCCGGTCGAAACGAATGCATTCGGAAGCCGGATGGATCGGAGGGAGAATCCAACAGGCTTTTTTTACACCCTCAGAAAAAACGACCGCTGGTGGCTGGTGGATCCCGAGGGTTATCTTCACATCAATAAAGCCGTTGTTTCCGTGCAGATGGGGAAAGGGCCCGCGCAGCGGCAGGCTTTCAAGCGGAAGTTTGATTCGAAAAAGGCGTGGGCGAATGAAACCGTTGAGCTGCTGACGCAGTATGGGTTTAACGGGACGGGCGCCTGGTCGGACGATCAGGAACTCAAGGGTGCGGATAACCGGGTCAGTTACTGTGTGAACTGGCGGTTTATGTCGACCTTTGCCAAAGGCCGCACGGTTCTGGGCTCGGGTCATGTGGATTATCCCGGGGACTGCATTCCGGTTTTCGATTCCGGTTGGGCGCGGTTTTGCGAAGACCATGCGCAATCGAAGATGGCCGGGCTGAAGGATGATCCTTATTTGCTGGGGCACTTTTTTGATAATGAGCTTCCGCTTAAGCCGGGCATGATTGAGCGATTTTTGAAACTGCCGAACGAGGATGCCGGATATCAGGCGGCACATACCTTTCTGGTCTCCCGCAAGGGGAGTGGGGCTTCGGTCGATGACCTGGATCAGGCGGACCGGGATGTTTTTGATGACCTGGTCATGGAAAAGTATATGGGCACCATTGCGCGGGCCATTCGAAAGGCGGATCCCAACCATATGCTGCTGGGGCCGCGTCTTTATTCTAAGAATGCTTCCCTGGAGGTCATCGGCAAATATGTGGATGCCTTTGCTTATAACCTCTATGGAAAATGGTCGCCCGCATGGAAAGCCAACGATCTGGCGTCACGCATCGGCAAACCCCTGATCGTCACGGAGTTTTATGCAAAAGGAATGGATGTGGACGGTTTGTCGAATGAGTCGGGTGCGGGGTGGTGCGTGCCGACGCAGGAGGATCGGGGATTGTTCTATCAGAATTTTACCCTGGACCTTTTGGAAACCAAAGTCTGCGTCGGTTGGCACTGGTTCCGTTATCAGGATAATGATCCGGGAAATACCAAGGTCGATGCGTCCAATTTGAATGCCAATAAAGGTATTGTGAATAACGAATACGAAGCGTACGGCCCATTGCTGAACAGGATGAAAGAGCTGAATGCCGGGGTCTACTCGCTGATCGATTATTTTGACCGCTAGCGGTCAGTTATTTTGGGAGAAGTTATATGAGGAATGGTATGAAGAGATGGATTGAATCAACGTTGTGTGCGACTGTTTTGTGGGCATCATCCGCGTGGGCCGGGAATAAGCCGATGGACCTTTACCTGCTGATCGGTCAATCCAATATGGCCGGGCGCGGCGAGGTGGAGAAACAGGATCTTAAAGCCCATCCCCAGGTGTTTACCCTGAACAAGGCCAACGAGTGGGTGCCGGCGGTTGACCCGATCCATTTCGATAAAGCGATCGCCGGGGTCGGACCGGGCCGGGCCTTCGGGATTGCCATGGCGGAACAGGATCCGAAAGTGAAGATCGGGCTGATCCCCTGTGCGGTCGGCGGAACTTCCATTACGTATTGGGTTCCCGGAGCCGAGCACAGCAAAACGAAAACACATCCGTATGACGACATGCTGGTGCGCCTGAAGGTGGCTCAGCAGAGCGGAACGCTGAAAGGTATTATCTGGCATCAGGGCGAAGCGGACAACAAACGAAGAAGCAAGTATATGGAACGGCTGACGGAGTTGATTGAGCGGCTGCGTACAGAGGCCGGAGATCCGGAGCTGCCTTTTGTGGCCGGACTGCTGGAGATGGATGACCGCGACGGCAAAGAGCCGCGGGCCATTAACGCCGTGATTGCCAAGTTGCCCGACGTGGTTGCCCATACGGCCGTCGCTTCGTCCGAAGGTCTGGTCACCAAGGACGGAACCCATTTTGAATCGGCGTCCGCCCGTGAAATGGGCCGTCGCTTTGCCGAAAAAATGATCGAATTGCAGGCGGCGAAAAAATAATCCGGCCGGGGAAAACCGGATTTTCCAGGGATTGGAACCGGTCCGCCCAAGGGGGCGGCGGATCATCGGCGTTGAGGCTGCGTTTTTGCAATTTAAGGTTAACTGAGAAACTCCTCGAAAGATCGCTTATTTGAACCGGTTAAGTAGATTGCCGGATTGTATTTGCAGCCCTTGCGGTTTGGGGCGGCCCTGCGGGAAAGATTCCGTTTCCGGGCGGCCCTGCGGG
>JBFJYX010000310.1:0-3883 GCA_041622415.1 Pontiella sp. | reverse complement strand
TCGTGAATAACGACATCAATGCCGCCCTTTTCCCCGGCAGCGCGTAAGGCTCGTACGGCATCGCGCGCGGCGGGCAACGTAGCGATGTCCCCGCCGGGTGCCACCACCAGAATCACGTTCGGCTTCGTCGAGGTCTGTGCAACGGACAGCCCCACAAACAGGATAGCAACCCCCAAAACGACACGCTGTTTCCTATTCATATTCATTCGGTCCACTCCAGGTCATAACGGTGAATGTAGGGCAGCTCGCCCTTTTCGTGGCCGATCTCGACGCCCCATAGCATCGGCTCGCCCTGCCCGCTGTCGGTAAAGGCCTCGGGGCGGTATGCACCTCCGGCGCGCGGGCCGTCCACCACATCGTGGGTTTTGCTGAAATGAATTCCGTCTTCCGCGTATTGGACGGTGTTGGTGATATCCGCCGGCCCGGTGTCGCCGATCATGGCGGCCACCCCATTACCCTGCGGCCAGGCCAGCACGGCATGGTTTCCGGGAATCACCGGATTTTCCGGATGCTTGATGTAGGGGCCTTCCGGCTTTTCCGCGATGGCCAGTCCCATCTGCGTGTCGGCAGGGCTTTTGCCCAGCTGACGGCCTTTATAGTAAAACCAGTATTTGCCATCGCGGACCATCAGGCAGGAGTCGTCCACCAGATGACTGTCAAAATCTTCGGGGTTGTCGCTGTTTTTCAGCACCGGATTGTTCGGCAGGCGCGCCCACGGACCGTCCGGCGAATCGGACACCGCAATGCCGATCTTGGAATCGGGTTTCACCTTCGGGTTTTTCGAAATGGCGGTATAGAACAGCCAGTATTTTCCCTCGGCCACCAGAATGTTGGGCGTGAAAACACTCGCCTCATCCCAGGCCCCTGCGGGGCCTTTGGCAATCGCCTGCCCTTTTTCCGTCCAGTTTAAACCATCCGGCGAAGTCGCATACCAGACCGTGGCGTCATAGCCCGATTTGATCTTCCCTTTCGAATACCAGACATAATAGAGATCACCGACCTTTATGACGTCGCTCGGGTCGCGCCGCGATATCGCGTTCTCCAGCCCGATGCCGGTCAGGGCGGTCCGCGAAAATGCAGCGGTAGCGTGGAAGGCTTCATCTGCACGGCCGGTCAGGAGGCATGCCGAGAGCAGCGCCAGCAACAGTGCTGTGTTCCATCTCATATTATTTATTCCTTTTTTTTCCCGCGTTGCTGACAGGCTTATATTCAGCGAGCAGCGTCTGCATTTCCTGCACGACTTCGGGGTACTGATTGTAGAGATTGGTTGTCTGGTTCACATCGGTTTCGAGGTTATAGAGCTGGGCCGGAGGCGCTCCCTTTTTGATCTTCCCGTTTTCAATGTCGCTGTTTTGGTTGCCGACAAACGACACTGCGGCCGGCCCGCCGGCTCCATGGGTTCCGGGCTTGCCTTTAAACCCGCCGCTGCCCGGCGCCGGAATATAAACCCACTTGCCTTTACGGATGGAGAGATGACTCGGCTGGCGGGGCATAAGAACGAGCTGCTTCCGCAGCGGCTCCGTCGGTTCGCCGGTGAGGGCCGGCAGCACATTAATGCTGTCGGCTATCTGATCGTCAGCGACGGTCTGATCCGTTACCGCCGCAAAAGTGGCCAGCATATCCACGCCGCTGATCAGCTGATCGGAAACCGTCCCCGGCTTGATTTTTCCGGGCCATTTAGCAATGAACGGCACGCGCTGTCCGCCCTCCCAGACCCCGAACTTAAACCCGAGCAGGTCGCCGTTCTGCCGGTGCCCGGCTTTAAACGCATCCTGCCCGCCGCGGTTGAACATGCCGCCGTTGTCGCTCGTCACAATAATCAGCGTATTTTCGGCCAGCCCGTTTTTTTTCAGACATTGGACGAGCTCCCCGACCATCCAGTCGAACTCGTGAATAAAGTCGCCGTAGAGCCCCGCCTGGCTGGTGCCCTTAAACTGCGGCGCCGGGGTAAACGGGTGGTGAATATTGGTCGTCGGAAAATAGAGGAAAAACGGCCGGTCTTTATTTTCACCGATCCACTTCACCGCCTTCTCCGTCAGCAGCATGCCGGTTTTTTCATCGTCGTAGATCGCATGCGCTTTTTTGGCGCCGCCCGCTCCGTTGGCGGTTTTCTTGCCGGCTTCCTCCGGATAGGTGGTCGTTTCTGAAAACGGCTTTTCAAAGGTAATCGGATCCTTCGGGTCGTAGCCGACAATGGCGTCATTCTCCACATAGACATAGGGATAACCGCTGTTCACCTTGGGCACCCCGAAATAATAATCAAACCCCAGTTCCAGCGGCCCCGGCCGCAGCGGTTTCTTCCAGTCAGTTTTCCCGGTGCCGAAACCCAGATGCCATTTGCCGATCGCCGCCGTGGCATAGCCTTTGTTTTTAAAGAGCTGCCCGAGGGTCAGTTTGCCGGTATCAATCAGCAGCGACTGAAAATGGCCGCACGGCCCCCAGACCCCCTGCCCGTCATTGGCCCGGAACGGGTATTCCCCGGTCAACAGGCCGTAGCGCGACGGCGTACAGACGGCCGACGCCGAATGCGCATCCGTAAACCGGCGCCCTTCTTCTGCGAGCTGATCGATATTCGGGGTCTGCACTTTGGTGGCCCCGTAACAGCTGAGATCGCCGTAGCCGAGATCGTCGGCAAAAATCAAAACGACATTCGGCAGCGTTTCCGCCTGCGCCGACACGGCCCATACGCAGAGCAGACTGAATTTTATTAAAGCGCGTGTATTCATTTTTTTCCCTTTTTCTTTTTCACCGATTTGAATTCTGTTTTCGCCCGCCCCTTTTCCTCGTCAGACAGTTGATCCCAATACAAAACATGGTTTCCAATCACTGGAACTTCCGGGAAAAGCGATCCGACCGGCCGCTGCTCCGATCCGGGCATGCCGAATTCCCCCAGCTTCAGGCGGGCGGCTTCGGCCAGCGCCATCATTTCGGACACCCGTTCCGGATGCTGTGCCGCGACATCCTGCAATTCCGCCCCATCGGTTCTGAGGTTGTAAAGCTGCGGCGTCCGAATCTCGCCCTGCTTTTTCATCGACCAGAACGGCAGCTGTTCCTTCGTCCGCGGCAGATGCAGTTTCCAGTCGCCGACGCGCACGCACTGCAGGTTTTCGCAGTTGTAGTAGTAAAACGGTTCGTCGGCCGAACGCGCAATCGGCTTACCCGAAAACAGCGGCGTCAGGCTCACCCCGTCGTAGATGCGGTTCGCCGGCAGCGGCGCGCCGATCAGCTCGCTCAGCGTCGGAAAGAGGTCCATCGCCACCACCGGCACCTCCGACACCGCCGGTGAAATCACACCCTTCCAATAGAGAATAAACGGCACCCGATGCCCGCCCTCCATCGAAACATATTTCGTGCCGCTGTAGGGCTGCGCATAGACCGGCTTCACCGGCCCGTTATCCGAACTGAAGATCACCAGCGTATTTTCCAGAATGCCGTTTTTTTCCAATGCCCGGAGAATTTCACCGATGCCCCGGTCCGCTTCCTGAATGACATCCCCGCGCACCCCGTCGCGCGAGGACCCTTTGAATTCGGGGCCCGCCTTGTAGGGGGTGTGCGGATAGTTGTGCGCGAAATAGATAAAGAACGGCTGGTCCCTGAAATCCTCAATATGCTTCACCATGCGCTCGGTGTAGAGCGCCGTCAGTTTTTCCAGCGGCGTACTTTTGTAGATCACGTCCCGGCCGTCATAAAATGCCGAATTGTGCCCCATGTTATCCGGCGCGCCGTAGTAATGATCAAACCCCTGATGGAAGTAGGAAAATTTCTCTTCCTTGCCGAGGTGCCATTTTCCGACCATCGCCGTGACATACCCCTGCGTTTTAAACTGCTCGGCCAGCGTGATTTCATCCGGGTTCAGGCCCAGGAACCAGTGCGCCTCCCGGTT
>JBFJYX010000309.1:0-3891 GCA_041622415.1 Pontiella sp. | reverse complement strand
TTAACTCTGGAACAGTACATAAAAAAAGCCGGGCCCGAAGGTCCGGCTTTTCTTAAAATGGTGGGCGACGACGGGCTCGAACCGCCGACCCTCTCGGTGTAAACGAGATGCTCTAGCCAACTGAGCTAGTCGCCCAAAATTCCTTTATCCAAACGATGTTTCCCTCTCACCTTTCGGTGAAAAATGGTGGGCGATGACGGGCTCGAACCGCCGACCCTCTCGGTGTAAACGAGATGCTCTAGCCAACTGAGCTAATCGCCCTTTCGTTCAAAGGAGCGGACATAGTACGCATTCCATTTGCGGAGTCAAGGGGGTGTTGATAAAAAAATCAGTTTTTCTCAGCCATCACTTCCGCAAGCGCATCGAGCATGCGCTGATTCTGCTCCGGCGTGCCGATCGTGATGCGGATATGATCCGGCAATCCGTACGGATCCATCGGCCGAATAATCACCTTTCGCTTCTGCAATTCCTCGAAAACCCGACGGCCTTCGCCGGTCTTCACCAAGATAAAGTTCGCCCCGGACGGCACCGTTTGAATTCCAAGCTTTGGAAGTTCCGTTTCAAAAAATTCCAATCCCTGGAAAACCATTTCCCGCGTTTCCACCAGATGCGTAACGTCGTCCAGCGCCGCCAAAGCCGCCGCCTGCGCCATCAGATTGACGTTAAAGGGCTGGCGGACCTTATTGAGCAGGCTGATCAGCTCCGGATGTGCGACCGCATAGCCGATACGCAGCCCCGCCAGGCCGTACGCCTTGGAAAAGGTCCGCAGCACGATGACGTTTTTCCTTCCGGCGCGGATATGTTTCAGCACATCGGGTTTCATATGATCCGGCATCACTTCAAAATAGGCCTCGTCGAAAACGGCGACGACGTGATCGGGCAGTTTTTCGATGAATACATCCACGGCCTCCGGTGTCACCATCGTGCCCGTCGGATTATTGGGATTGCAGATGGCGATCAACCGGGTGTCGGGCGTAATCGCGTCGAGCATGGCATCGAGATCGTGCACATGATCCGGCATCGGGATTCGAAGGGTTTCCCCTTCATACAGCGCATTGGCCAGAAAATAGACGGCAAACGCCTCGGCCCCCATGATCAGGTTTTTACCCGGCCCCGTAAACACGTGGCACAGGAAAACAATGAGCTCGTTACTGCCGCAGCCGAAGAGCAGGTTTGCGGGATCGACGCCCAGCTTTTCCGCCAGCTTCTGTTTCAGGTAAAACGCCCCGCCGTCGGGATAGCGGTGCATTTCAGGAATCGCCTCCTGCATCGCTTCGATCGCGCGGGGCGACGGCCCCAGCTCGTTTTCGTTGGATGCGACCTTGATGATGTCGGCAATGTCATCGAAGCCGAGTTCGCGGGCCACCTCTTCCATGGGCTTGCCCGGTTCATAAACACGAAGGTCGGAAATATACGCTTTGGGAATCATTCATCTCTCCATAACAGTTTCGCGAAAGATAGCAGGAATCCGCCGGATTTAAAGCGCAGACCAAGCGTCCCGCTCCGTTTTTCACATGGAGCGGGAATCAACGGAGCAGCATGCTCCGTCTACGTTCAGTCGTTGGCAAACGGGGAAAGTTCGCGCAGACGGTTGATGATGACCGGCAGCTTTTCCAGCACCATATCAACATCCTCGTCCGTATTGTAGCGGCTGAGGCTGAGCCGGATCGAACCGTGCAGGCTGGAACGCGGCACATCCATGGCGCGCAGCACATGCGACGGCTCCAGCGAACCCGACGCGCAGGCCGAACCGGTCGAGGCACAGATGCCCTGATCGTCCAGCATCAGGAGGATGGCTTCGCCTTCCACAAATTCAAAACTGATGTTGGTGGTATTGGGCAGGCGGTTTGCGGTATCGCCGTTCACGCGCGCCCCTTTGCAGGTCGCCAGAATGCCCGCTTCCAGTCGGTCACGCAGTTGGGCTTCATGCGCCACATCCTGTTCCATACGCTGCATCGCCAGCTCGCAGGCTTTGCCCAGCCCGACGATGTACGGCACATTCTCCGTCCCGGCACGGCGCCCGCGCTCCTGATGCCCGCCCATAATATGCGGGGTCACCTTGGTGCCGCGCTGCACATAAAGTGCGCCGATGCCCTTCGGGGCATGCAGCTTATGGCCGGAGATCGAAAGCATATCGACCGGAAGGTCTTTCACGGAAATCGGCAGTTTCCCTGCAATCTGAACCGCGTCGGTATGGAAAACCCCGCCGCCTTCTTTAACCCGTTCCGCAATTTCCGGGATGGGAAAAATGACGCCGGTTTCGTTATTGGCCCACATTACCGATGCCACGGTTTTTTTACCGCACATCGATTTTTCGCGCACCACATCCAGGTCCAGGTTGCCCTTTTCATCCACCTCCAGGGTGGTCAGGCGGTAGCCTTTATCCTCGAGATAGTGGCAGGGCCCGAGTACCGCGGCGTGTTCCACCCGCGTGGTGATGATGTGCGGATGGCCGCCCATGGCATCGACCGCACCGCGGATAGCCATATTGTCGGATTCCGAACCGCAGCTGGTGAAAATGATTTCGTTCGGGTGCTCTGCGCCGATCAGTGCCGCCACCTGTTCGCGGGCGGTATCGATCGCGCGTTTGACGGAGCCGCCGAAATTATGCATGGACGACGGATTTCCCCAGTGCTCCGTAAAGTACGGCAGAATGGCCTCCGTCACTTCCGGTGCAATCTGAGTCGTCGCGTTGTTGTCGATGTAAACCTGCTGCTTCATTACACCGCCTCCACGACAATATCCTGCGAAACGGCATCGCGAAGCTGGGTTTCCACCACATCCTTGAGCGTGACGGACGAGACCGGACAGCTGACGCAGGCGCCGACAAATTTGACCACCACCCGGTCGCCGTCGACATCGTGCAGCTCGAGGTCGCCGTTATCCCGGCGCAGGATCGGCCGCACCTGGCGATCGATCGTTTCTTCGATCAGTTTGATCTTCTGGAGTTGGGTCAGCTTCGGTTTCGGCGCTTCTTCTTTCGCCTTTTCCTCGCCGATCACCCGATTAACGATCTCCTCGATCTCCGGAATACACTGGCCGCAGCCGCCGCCCGCCTTGCAGGCATTCGTCACTTCCTCGGCGCTTGTGAGTTTCTGTTCGCGGGTGATTTTTTCAATCTCTTTATCGGTGGCCCCGAAGCAGTGGCAGATCACTTCGCCGTCAATTTTACGATCGAGCGTTTTTCCGGTACGGAAATTGTAAATCGCCGCTTCAAGCGCTTCGCGACCCATCACCGAGCAGTGCACCTTCTGTTTCGGCAGGTCGCCCAGATAGGCGATAATGTCGGCGTTGGTAATCTCCTCTGCTTCCTCGACCGTCTTGCCGATCAGCATTTCGGTGAGCGCCGATGAGGAGGCAATGGCTGAAGCGCAGCCGAAGGTCTGGAATTTCGCTTCCGCGATCCGTTTCTCTTCGTTGAGTTTAAAGGTGAGCCGCAGTGCGTCGCCGCAGGCCAGCGAGCCGGCCAATCCGTCCCCATCCGGATTTTCAACAGCCCCTACGTTTCGTGGATTTTTAAAGTGGTCGGTTACTTTATCGGTGTATTCCCACATTCTGGTTACTTACCCCTGGTCTTTCCGGTCAGCTCAATTCGAGCATCCTTTCGATCGAGAGCCGGGCTTTGTTTGCCGTTTCTTCGGGGACCGTAACGCGATGTTGCATATCCTCGAGCGACCAAAGCACCTTTTCCAGATCGATCTTTTTCATATTAGGACAAAGAGCACGGTCGCTGACGGAATAAAATTTCTTTTCCGGATTTTCATTACGAAGGCGGTAAAGCAGGCCCATTTCAGTGGCCACAATAAATTCCGTTTCGTCCGACTCTTTGGCGTGAGTGATCATCTGGCCTGTAGATAGCAGGTAGTCTGCCAAGTCGCGGATCGGCAGCGG